>JAUPKU010000156.1 GCA_030837285.1 Thermoproteota archaeon
CGCTCTTCCGATCTATGTAACTGCAATGATCTAAGAAGTACTGGACGTAGTTAGATCTGTATGGGTGTGGTTTGCTGCTGAACCATTCAGGGTTGAAGCTCATTCGATATGTGTTTAAGCCGTTTTCGTTCATAACATCTATAATGTTCTGCACCTGTGTCGTACTCGTTGGGTAGCCGCTTAACCCTTGGTAAGACGTTGGGCTAGCAGCATGCACCAAAGCTATTCCGCTTACGAGACTCAACAATATGGGTACCAGTATTCCTGTCAGGATTACATTTTTCATTGTTTTATTCATTTTATTTTCACTCTCTCTCATCGAAATCTACCTTGTTTCTTATATATAAGTTAAATTTTAAGCCTTAAACCCAAATCCACTCTCTACTATACTCACTCCCTATCTCCAACACTCTCACTCTCTCTACACACACGCACACACAAAAAAACACACACAAAATCAGCTGTGTGTACTTTTAGTTTATTATTTATTTTAGTTAGTCTTTTTTTATTTCGATCGATCGATTTTCATTAGAACTAGTGCAATAGCCAGAATAGTAAAAACTAGCATGGTAATGGCCATTGTTGAGAATTCAGGTATTACAACGCTTAAAACAACGGTGTCTGAGTAGGTTGTGCTTTCTAGTCCTGCGATATCCTTGATTTGGTAGTAAACCGTTCTAGTTCCATCACCAGATGTTATTGTCCATGCTCGAGTTGGTGTAGGGTCTTCCCAGTTTTCAGCGTCCCAAACGCCATCGTTGCTATACCTGACCTGATACACGCCAGAAGAAGCATCTGCATAAGTTAAAGACAAGGTCACCGACGTTGAAACCGTGTATGCATTGCCACTATTAATAACAATAGTACCTGAAGGAGCTGTTTTATCCAGTCTTATTCCCGTAAGGGTTTGATGAGGAAGTTCCTCATGTCCTATACGATCTGTGCTCCAATACTCCAATTTGTTGTTGGCACCATCCGCACTGATAACTGGTTGCCCATTAACGCTAATCCTTCTAGTTGACCATCGTTCACTTTGTAGTAAGTATCGTATATGCTCGAAAAGTCGTCTATAGCTGAGAGTTTCATTGTGAAGCCTGTTGTGTGCCACAAGCCGTCGTAATCATTAATAGTGTACGGAGGAGCATCCGCTGGTATCTTAACTAACCAAAAATCACTATAATGGGAGATTACCTTATCATAGAAGCTTACTGCGAAGGCATACCCATCTTCACTAGCTTGAATAATAGAATAACCAATGTCAGAGGTAAATGTCCCTTTGTATGTTCTGTTCCACATTTGGTTACTCGTTGAATCAGTTTTAATCAACAAATAACCATCACCGCCTAAGCCTGCTATGGCATATCCTCCATCATTTGTCTGAATCACAGAATGAGCACAGTCATCGTATATTCCTCCGTAGGTTTGCCTCCATCCAAGCGATTGAACAATCATTTGTCCATACTCCATTGTAGCATAGAATGTTCTAAAGCCAACAGTCCCGTTAAGATGAGAATCATCCTGAACCTGCAAAACCTTAACCCCATCAACAAACAGTTGAGTGAACTGCAAACAGTCACCACTGTAACAGTATACCCTTTGCCTAATTCCACTTCGGTGTCAAGTCCAGTTGAATTTAGTTCTTCATAGACGCCATCTACAACCTCGGCGATACTGTACTTGTGATTATAAAGTCCCAAACCCAACCAGTAAAAGTTGGCAGAGTCAGTGTACCTGACAACGAGACTTGCTTCTCCACCAGAACTGACTAAGCAAGAGGCAGTTATTAGAACAAGCATCTAAGCAGTGATGCCAAGTCTAATTAATAAAATGGAGTAAGCGCTACTGTCTCAGAGCTTTCATCTGAGTCACTTAAGGTTTTACGATTTCAATCAATCGATCGAATAAGTATCATACTGTTTCTGGGAAACCACCACCAACCAAACTACCAAATTCAAAGCAGCCTGTTAAAATCATTCAAGGCAGCTATTTCTCCTCCAAACCAGGGATGGTAAAAACTGTTGGTACGACACCATATTTCTTAAGCTCGGCAACAACAAGGTTTCGCATCCACCCGGAAACGTTCAATCCCTCTCTTTCAGCAATTCAAGCAACAGTATCTTTGATATATGGTGTAACGCGTGTAGCTATGAGGACACTCTTAAATTTCAAGTTCTTTCTGCTCATACCTAGTTCCCGTTAAGAATCACCCAAACGTTTGATAACTACCTGAGTCTTTAGCTTTTAATAATAACTAAAGAAAAATCATAAAAAGGTTTATACTATATTATTGAACCATGGAAAAATAATCCAAATTCAAGAGAGAAGCGAGGTATACTTCGATGATAAAGATTTCTACTGGTGTTGAAGGTTTAGACGAGATGCTTGGCGGAGGATTTCCCAGGGGAAGAGTCTATCTCGTCAGCGGGGGACCCGGAACAGGAAAAACAATCTTTTCCCTACAGTACCTTATGGCAGCTGTTGAAAGGGGGGAACCAGGCATTTATGTGACTTTAGAAGAACCTCTAAGCTTCATCAGGGAAAACGTTGATTCTTTTGGTTGGGATCTGAAGCAAAAAGAATTGAGTAAGCGTCTTAAGCTGCTGGATTTTTACGCCGTGACTTTTGGAGAGGAATCTTTTGAGACGAAGGGTAGAGATAGTAGTGAACCGTCTTTCTCGATTATCCGTGAGGTCGTTAACGCGGTTAAGGCCGTCCGCGCTGAACATGTAGTGATTGATCCTCTCACCAGCATAGTCATCCACGAACAAAGAGCGGGAGTCAAAAGGTACAAAATAGGTGAGATCTTCAGCGAGTTGCGAAAAATAGGGTGTACCGCTCTTTTCACCTCCGAAATTACCTCCTCAGAAGGCGAGTTTTATATGGAGGAGTTTCTAGCTGACGGCGTCATACGGCTTAACAAGACTATTCAAGACTTTGATCTAATCAAAACGATCAGAATTGAAAAGATGCGTGGTATAAAATATGATGAACAACCAAGACGTTATATCATCGACGAAAGAGGATTTAGCGTGTATCATACGGAACCTGTTAGAGTTTAATAACGGAATCCGATATTCCCCTAAACAAGGCGTATATTGAAGGATCATTATGGGCTTCTGGATGAAGGAACATATAGATTGTTACACCTGCCTCCCTTAAAGACCCCATCTTTTCCAACAACATGGAAAACACATCATTTGTGTTAAAGCTATGAATGAGAAGCGATATATCCGTTAAAATTATCACGCATCCATTATTCGAAGGAAAGTAGTTTTTCACTACTCCGGATAAAGTTGCTCCTATTTCGGTGATATCCATTCGAAAGACTGTAAACTCTTCTTTCGATATTTTGGCGCTCGAAGAGAAGAGGAATATGAATACTTTCTCAGGATCTATCCACTTAATTTTCCTTAAATCATTGTGTGAAGGGACATCTTGGAATGCGAATATGTAAGTGTCTATACCTTGTTTGACGTCCTCTTGAACTTTAGCTTCCATCCACCTAACCTCTTTTCCATTGGATAACTCAAGTGTCGGAATAGCCAAGGTTATTCCTCCCTCTTTTTTCGCCCCTGCCGTAATTGGCGGATAAACCTGAGCCTTAACCCGGGCTTTTTCAGCTATTAGTGCGAATTCTTCATCTAAAATTCCTAAAAAAAGAATAACCTTTGCAGCGATTGCGAAGATGTCTAAAGACCATTGTCCCCAAAGGACGATGTTGGCTATGAGAAGCAGAGACCAGCCAAAAACAAGTTTGTCAAGATCCTTTCCAAAAACTGCCCTTTTATACATTATTCCTATGGTTATAAATCCAAAGAAAAAAGCAGATGCTACCTCCATAGGCAGATTTCCTATCAGCCAAATAAACCCTAAAAATACTACTACAGGGAAAACCGCAAGAATGTGGCGCGTCGATAAACCCCATGCTCCCAACGCTAGAAGGGAATACATGACTGTTCCAATGATGGTGAGAAACAACCCACCAACATAGTTTCTGAATAAAATTTCAATCCCGTAAGCGATAAAGCCAAAAGCCCAAGCAAAGTAGAAGATATGCCTTTCATGCTTCTTTATTATAATGAAGTAAAGTATTAAAACTCCAAGAAGCACTGTTATGGCGCCGTTTAATAGAACAAAGGTAACTTCAAATATGTTCACGTAATTTTATTCCTGCCTCTTTAATGATTCAAGGATTATCTGGAATCCCTCTTGCTTCATGTTTATTCTTTCTACTTTCCCCCAAGAAGCAATTTTCTCTTCCATATATTTTAAAAAGGTTCCCCTTGGGACAAAGTATATTTTAATAGGAATATAGCCGAAGAAGTCGACAACGTTTCGATAATCCACATCAACTTTGTAGAGTATATCGTTAAGACTTTGCTTAAGTTCTTTTTCAGATATAGGGCCTGTTTTTTCCAAATATAGGGCGAGATACTCAGAACCGTTTTCTTCTTCAACGCGCGCTGTGAAATCAATGAATGATACATTAATGTCCCGGAGAGCAGACAGAAGTTCTGCCTCATCTATTCGAGTAAAGTTCTGGATTGAAAGTCTCTTCCCAAATCTTGAGCTGAACTTGAATATCGGAAAATCTATGCTGAGGACATCATCCCGCCTTGCTATACATTGAAAAGTATCATCGATCAGGTATCTAGTTAATTCTCCTTCAAGGGATGTAAAAATAAGGTTGTAGATTTTTCCCACTTCCACCTTATCTAAAGAGGTCAGATTGGTACTTGACATTTTTTGAGGCTCATCCTTACCCGCAGGACAAAATTCGAAAATCCCTCTCTTCCAATCAAAGAAGAAACCTAAAGGATATTGAACAGAGGAAATGGTACAGTTCAAGGTTTCTGTTGTACCATAAATTGTTTTAGGTAAGATCCCTGTGAAATCCCTTATTTTATTTGTATACATCTCTGCTATTTGAGAATCGAGGGTAATAAGGCCCTTAAGTGTAATTGTTCCATCAATTTGATGCATTATCTGCGAAACGAGAGTTGAAGCAAGCATCACTGCTCCATCTAATTTATCATAGTTTCTTATGAAAAACTGGATTTTATCAGAAAAGCTGAGATTGAGATTAGGCACAAGTTTAATAATGCCATAGGTTTCACGACCCGCATAATCAAGCATAAAACCCCCTACAAAAGGTTGAGGAGCAACATTAACGTAGACCACATCTCCATATCTAAAAGTGATTTTTTCTCCATCGTGAAACATAGCCATTATATTAACAAATCCTGTCTCCCAACACTTAACAAGAGAAAGTTTGGGAATCATAAACCATTTTTCAGCACCACTTGTTCCACTAGTTCTCGCTCTCTCATACTCCTCAAGAGGGTACATGAAAGCATCAGCGGAAGGCTTTCTAAAGAAGCCCTCATAAAAATTGTAATCAGTTACAGGTATTTCTTCCAGTTTTGTTCTTTGATTTACACCTAACTTCTTACCTATCCCCGTTTTTTCCATTCGAGCAAATTTCCGAGATAGGCTTTCTTCCTGTTTTTTACGTGCTACCTCAACCGAAACTTCATAAGGCTCAAAAACTCTTCCCTCTTTAAAATTCAAAATCATTTTTCCAATTGACGGATTCCCAAGTAACTTTGAAATCAGTTTCGCTCTCCCTCGAACAAGTACTACATATAGTATATTCTTAAATTTTTTTCCCAATAATTGAAGTAACCATTCTATATCCCAGCAGAATCTTATGGCTGATTTGTTTTCAATAACGCTATCGAGCGGGCGCAAATTTTTTGAGCATAATAAGAAAGTATTGAAAAAAAGAAAGTGCATTCAATTACAGACCTTTTTGAGAGAGCCCGTGCACTAGTTAGTTTCCGCTTCCTCACACCAGGGATAATCCTGTTTCACGGTTTGCTTGACTTAGAAGCCACTCTTTGTAACTAACATCTTATCACCGAGTATAACAACACTTCAGCGACATCCCATGCACCAAGATAACATGTTGGAGAAGATCTAAAAGAGCTAGTGAACGTGACCCTTGGAAGTGAATAGCGCCGGCTTATCATCCATAGGACATGAGATGACAGTTCGCGTACACGGATTTGCATGCCAATGTTTAGCTATTAGCTCTATGGAGCTGCAGTGTGTTTTGAAGAGCCCACAATAAAATTGTGATTTAATTATAAATAAAAAAGGGGAGAGTTAGAGATCTAGCTAGAGCTAGCTAGACAGTTAGGTAGGTCTGAGCCCAGCTTGATGGAACGCTGTTATTGAATCCTAGATTCAGGTTTGAAACCAGATCGCTTAAGCTGCTAAAGGTGTATCCCGAAGGCAATCCCTGGCCTGCCAGCGCCTTGTTCGCTGAAGCAAGTATTTGGTTCACCGTGTAGCCGCTAAGAGAATCATCTGATTTAACGTAGTGGAGGCTGCCAAATCCAGCAGGCATACTAGTTCCAGAGCGGCCGCTGAACACAACGTTAACAGTTAAAGCAGCAGTTTGAACAGCTAATGTTCCTCCGCCATAGCTTACGGATGTCGGATTAAGCTTATCGGATAGGATAGCACCGCTTGTTCCGCTGACTTTGAGAAAAGTCTTAAGCGAAGTCACACTCGTCCACTTATAGCCATATCCAGGACTTGCGGTATAGTAGCCTATCTCCATTCCACACGAGAAAGATTTCGCAAAGTTGTTAGTAAATAGATTACCAGACGTTCCGCATCCAGCATATCCACTCGGAGTATACGTAGTCAACGTACCATAGTAATAGGCATTATCAGTGTCTATGTATTTAACTCCATTGTAACAGCCAGTTGCAGTAGCCACGTCTTTGTTTAGAAGCAATTTAGACTTCACTGGTCCCGCCGTTACCGTAAATTTGGCACCTGGCGCTAGACTACTCGGGATGCAGCCGATGAAGCACAGAGATGGGGCATCACTAAGCGAGATGCCTGTTAACTTGACATTTCCAACATTAGTGACCACGAATTTGTAGTAGACGCTTCGCCCCGCTAGAATCTTTTTGCCTGGAGCTGTATCAGCATCAAACCAAGTTTTACCGCCGTCCACTGATACATACTTTTCGACGTCAATAGCCGGAGATGTCACTGGCACTGTACCATTATAGTAGGCGCTGTCACTGGCAGAATAGCTTACACCGCCATAAAGCCCGCTTGCAGTTGCAGTATTCACTTGCTGACCCTTACTCCAAACAAGGGTGTACTCCTTCACAACCGAAGCGCCAACAGCTAAATCCCCTATAACGATCGGAGAAGCCCCGCAATACTTCGGATCAGTCACAACAATCCCAGTTAGCTTAACACCACCGATGTTGCTTACAGTCACTCTGAATTTGACAACACATCCAGATGCGAGATTCGGTCCAGGAGCCGCGTCAGCATCCACCCATTTACTGCCATCCCACACTTGCTTCTCAATCGCAATCCCAGCAATAACAACATCCAGACTATGATTATCAAAGGCGCTAACAACATTGCCAGCATTATCATGACCAGAAGCCGTGGCAGCATTAACCAGCGGATTAGGAGCATTAACAGGAATCAGATAGCTGACCGTGTATGTCCACGTCTCACCAGCATTCAATTTATTGTCAAAGTTAGTATCACCACTCACGTAGGCAGCGACTCCAGCGACGTTGTCAATCACTGATACAGCGCTTACATCAGATCCATCAGAAGACGGAGCATGAGCAACCGTGATCGAGTAGGTGGCGGTTGTACCAACAGCAGCACTGGCTGGACCAGTCTTAGTCACCAGCAGAACCGGGCTATACAGGACATCTAGGCTATATTCATCGAAGGCGCTGACAAGGTTGCCATTCACATAACCAGAGGCCGTGGCAGTATTCACCAGCGGGTCATGAGCATTAACAGGAATCAGGTAGCTGACCGTGTATGTCCACGTTTCACCAGACTCCAGCACATTGTCGCCATCGTCTCCACCAGTGTAAGTAGCAGTCCCACCAAGACTGTCAGTCACTGAGACGCTGCTCACAGAGGAATCGTCGAGGGTTGTAACAGATATGTCATAGGTCACCGTGCTGCCTGCAGCCGCAGAGGCTGGGCCTGTCTTAGTCACCAGCAGACCCCCAGTGGATGTGCTTGCCCAAGTTTTCGTAACTTGGCTTGAGTTCACGGTCACTCCTTGGCTGTTTACAAAGCTTGCCTCAATAGTATCGGTACCTGGTAAACTGCTAGTATAAGTGAATGTTGCTTTCCCGCTGCTGTTAGTTAAAGAGGAACTCGTTAATCCTGCATTTGGACCTGAAACAACCGTAAAATTGACACTACGACCAACCACTGGATCTCCTGTGCCCGCCACCGTTGCTGTAACCGTATGCTGAGTGCCCAGAGGATTTGTACTAGACGCAGGAGCTAAAACTATGCCTTCAAGATGTACCGTTTGGCCAATAATGTTACCTTCTAATGTAACCGCGCCATTGCTTGCCAACAATCTGCCATCCACCGTGGCTCCGGTGTTCACCGTGATCGATGTATAAGCCAGAATGGTTCCTACGAAAACAGAGTACGTGTCAATAGTCGCTGAACTTCCAACCTGCCAAAACACGTTGCAAACGTGAGCACCATTGATAAGCCTTACAACGCTATACGATGCAGTGATGAGTGTGCTTTCCATCTGGAAGATGAAGACAGCATTGGGGTCGTTCCCACCATCGAGCGTGAGAGTCCCTGTTATTCCAAAAGTACCCGCCGCTGAGTCGTAGACGCCAACCCCCAGGGTTGTTCCGCCAAGTTCCGTAGGTATAGTAGTAGTCGTTGGTCTTCCAGCGGCATCATTGTAGGCCGTGTTCAAATCGTTTTTAGCTACAGTCAGTAAACCGGGGTCATTTACTGAACCTGCTGGCCCGAACAAATCAACTGTATATATCGTTCCCGAAACTGCTCCCGGAGGAAAGCCAGTAATAGCAGCGCCAGTGGTTGGACTCAATCCAACATCTCCGGTAACAGTAGTAGGACCTGTGTTGGTAACAGCGGAGTACGCCAAAACCGAGAAATTACCAGCTGTTCCAAGAAGAACGGAGTTTGGACTTACAGGGAAAGCTGAAGCACCTACAACAGTTGAAAAGGATGCAAAAAGCAGAATGCCAAGAATCAGAATCATTCCAATCCCTTTTTTACTCACAATTATTTTTGCCATAGTTTTTTCCTTCTTTTATTTAATTAATACAACATATGTGCAGTACATATATCATTTACTGTATAAACCGTACAATAGGTACAATAGAAAAGGAAACGTATAAATAACAAAGTCAAAAAAAATCAAAAGAACTAAATGTTGGAGGTTTAAACAGAATGCCACGTGAAGGCTACAAGTCAGTAACGCTAAATAGGGAAATTTTAGCCATGCTCTCCGAGATAAAGGAGCAACTGAAGGCCAAAGTCCCCATCGCAGACTTCAGAGACTCCCAGATTATCAACTCAGCGCTGGAGTACTACCTAAAATTTCTTCAAAAATGACGCTCTACTGCAAATAGAATCTCTTTTTCAGAACAATTCGGAACAAAAATTTTGAATAGACTCACCCTCGGAACAGTCAACAAAAACATTATCACCGGGGTTGTCCCCTATTTTCCCGATTTTTGCACTCAATCTCATACCAAGATTAATGGAAACCCAAATCCAAAAACATCCTCTTCCCGCCAACTGCTACTTGACCAAAAGAATTACACAACAATGAACTTGAAATAGCAAGAAAAGGAATCGACAACTGCTTCCAAAACACGTGCACAGCTCCTATTTGGTCTGCCCATCAAAGACTATTCGTCTCGACATACTAACAATAAGTGCTGTGAGAATCTAGACCGAATATATTGGTGAACCGAGCTGATGTTTTTCCAGGTTATTCTTCATTCCACGGGTTTATGGATAAGAAGTGATTTGACAAAAAATACTTGTCCAACTCCGAATCCTCAATCAGCAATGCATCCACCTCCTCCGCGAACTCCTTGGTCAGATTCTCAGAGAGAGACACATTCTCATCTAGCGCGTGTGCATCTTCTTCACCTAATTCTCAGATACTTCAACTGTCTGTAGAATTCTTGGAGATAACACGCCTTCACGGTTAGATCTTCTACATTAGCCCGAGAATCATCTATTTCTCCATTTGGCCATTCCATTACGATTAAGAATTACGCACCGTCTTCAGGATTATTGAATCCGCTTTGAAGGAATTCTGACGTTTTTTTACCAAGTGGCTATTTGGAACTTGCTCTTAAAAGAGGCTTATTTGAATTTTCTCCTTTAGACAGATGAACGAAGTATCTCCACTAGAATTCTTGAGCCCGCTTTAAAGGAGTTCAACTTCGTCCTAGACCCTCTCCTCTTTGAATAGGCAATAGGGATCTCCTTCACCATCAGCTTGTTTTTCAGAGCCTTCATCGTCATCTCCGTCTCCACCTCAAAGCCCTTCGCCCTCAAATTCAGCTTATCAACAACCCGCCTGTTCAACACTCTATAACCTGATTGTGAATCTGAAACCTTTCCGTTGAAGCGTAGGTTTATGAGGACGTTGAAGACTAGGTTCCCCAGCATGTTCGTCCTAGAGATCGACCCCGCCTCCATCTCACCCCTCAGCCTAGAACCCACAACCATATCCGCCTCACCATCCAAGACCGGTTGGAGGAGTCTCCCTGTCTCCAGCACATCATACGTCCCGTCTCCATCAATGATCACGAACACGTCGCCCTCAACAAGCCTGTCAAAGGCCGTGCGAAGAGCCATGCCCTTCCCCTTCCCCTCCTGCACGAAAATCTCCGCCCCAGCCATAGAAGCCACCTCACAAGTACCATCAGCCGAGTGACCGTCAACCACGACCACACGATGTGCGAACTTCTTGGCCTTCTTCACTACATCCGCTTTTGTAGCTGCCTCATTCAGCGTAGGAATAATATAGACTATCTTGGCTGCTCTCAACGTTTCTCGCTTAATATTCTCCAAACAGACACCCTTTCTATTTCCCTAAACATCATGTTTGTTAGCGAGAACTATCAAGTCCTTCACAATTCTGTCGAAGCAATCTTTGTAGAGCCACCCGAACCCCGTGATGACGCAGTTTGCTTCCCTACCGCAACTGCAAACAGGTTTCTTCTCATTTATCAAACCTTTCCTATTAACTTTCCGCTGAGGATAACAAATAGTAGGCTCCCCTTCTAATTGAAGGCAGAACATTCATATAGCCTAACAAGCGAATTTGCCCTACCCATAACAGGCTAATCAACATAACTATCTTTCTCTTCAGCTCAAAGTTTTCTCTCATATTGCAGTCTAGGCTTTCTAGACTTTCAGTTAAATGAAATAGCTGATGAGAATATTATTCTTTTTTCTTTTTTCTTCACTGCTGTATTAACTTTATTGATTAAATATCCTCTAATTTCTAGAAAATTTCAGCAAAAAATCCATAATTAAGAGTAATAACAAGACAAGAGAGACACCGAAAGCTCGTCCAAGAAATATGCGCGTTTCTTGTGTGTCATACGAGAGGCTACCCTCTAACAGTTCAAAAATCTCGTAGAGTTAACTCCTTCCACAACAGAGAACGTATCGAGGTTAATGCAATGTCAAATTTGAAGAATAAGATTTGAGATTCTCTATCTATTTGTTAGTGATTGTTTCTCATAAAAAATCTGTTTTACTAATCTGAACTGCATAATTGTTAAACAGTAATTTCTATAATTACTTCCTTGATAAGAAATGAACCGAAGTCGTATAGAAACACTATGCGCAATACTCAAAGTATCAAGCAAAGAAGTCAGAAAGACTAAAATAAGGTACAAAGCCAACCTCAACCATCATCAGCTAGAGAAATACCTGGATTTTTTGATTAAAAAAAAGCTTCTAGTCGAAGACCTAGGCCAAGCCAACATATACTCCAAAACTACGAGCAAGGGAATAGAATTCATAAAGAGCTGCGAGAGAATCCAATCCATGCTAGGATTAGACGAAAATGACGACAAGAGA
>JAUPKU010000157.1 GCA_030837285.1 Thermoproteota archaeon
ATTCGATCCTGAAGACATAGCCTGGGGTTTAAACTGTGGTTTAGCAGACCCGGATATCACAAAGAAGCTTGGCGAGAATGCAAGAAAGAGGGTCATCGAATACTACACTTGGGAGAAGGCAGCTAAAAATACACTGGAAGTATACAAGGAAGTGTTGAGTAATAACAGAACTAAGGTCAAATAGAAAATGGGGAACGAAGTTAGAAAGGATTACTTACTGAACCGATACGTGATAATTGCTTCTCAAAGAGCTAAGAGACCCTCAGACATTGCACAGGCACCATCTGAGGCTAGTTCAAGCAAGAACTGTCCTTTTTGCCCTGGAAACGAGCATATTACTCCACCGGCAGATCTAGTTTACCTAGAGAAGAATAACATAGTAATCATTGAAAAAGATCGTGAAGACCTCAGGCACAGAGAATGGCTTGTTAGATGCTTCGAAAATCTTTACCCCGCTTTGAGTCCTCATGTAACCGAAGTGAAAACTGATTCTGGCTTCTGCGTTGGCAGAGAGGTTTATGGCTATCACGAAATCATTGTAGAATCACCTGACCATCTTGAACAGCCAAGCTTTGCAAGACTGAAACAGTTGGAACTCATGTTCGACGCTTCTCTAGAACTTTTAAGAAGATACTATAATGACAAATCCATTGAATATGTTCAGATTTTCAGGAACTACAGAAGGGAAGCAGGTGCATCCCTTTCGCACCCGCACACACAGATCATAGCCTCATCAGTAATACCTTCAGCCATTTCTACCGAGTTTGAGTTCGCAAGAAAATACTACAAAGAAGAGAAGAGATGCGTATTCTGTTCAATTCTCGAAGATGAGGAGCGAAGTCCAAGACTTATTTACAAAGACGATAAATTCACTGTAATCGCCCCTTGGGCTAGCATACACCCCTATGAATTCTGGATAATACCCCGACGCCATGAATCAGACATACTAGACACTTCAGCTTCCGAGAAAAATAGTTTCGCTAGAACCTTAAGGCTTTGCCTTGGCAGCTTAACCAAACTTCTTGGCAATCCGCCCTACAATTATGGCTTTCATATAAACCCAAAACAAGACAGAAAGAATGAGTACTATCACTGGCACTTGGAAGTTTACCCAAAACTCTCAATCTGGGGTGGATTTGAGTTAAGCACTGGAATGTACATCAATATCACTCCACCCGAATTAGCAGCTGAATGGTTAAGAGAAGAAATTAAGAAAGAAGAGAGCACACTAGCAATCTGATACAGAAGAAAAAAAGATAATTAACAAGATAGAACTGATCCACCTATAAAGAAGAAACATTTGATACCTCTAGACAGCCAAGTCTTCTGCGAGTTTGTAGAGTCTCTTATCCAGAGGCTTTTTAGCGTTACAAGCGTAATTGAAATCCACAGAGATAACGCTATTTCCCTTAAGGCCAACCATCTTGTCCTTAGCGCCCTGCAATAAGAGCTCAACAGCCTTAGCTGCAAACAGGTCTGCTAGCAATCTGCTTCGTGCGGTTGGAGAACCCCCTCTCTGGATGTGTCCTAACTTGGTAAACCTGACTTCGTATTTCGTGTTCTTCTCGATGTAGTTAACTACAGCTGCAGTGTCTCCAATTCCCTCTGCAGCAACGATTATAGTAGAGGCTTTCCCGCTCTCTTCGTAGACTCTTAGACGTTTACACATGGTATCCAGTTTAAACTTGATTTCAGGTATCAGAATCACACCTGCCCCACCTGCCAAGCCAACCTCCAATGCTAAGAAGCCTCGATTTCTACCCATAACTTCCACGACAAAAATCCTCTCATGAGATAGAGCAGTATCACGAATCTTGTCAATTGCATCCAACGCGGTATTCACGGCAGTATCAAAACCAATGGTTGAATCCGTCCCAGCAACATCATTATCTATCGTTGCTGGAATACCTATAATAGAAATACCACTGGCTTTGCTAAGATCCATAGCCCCCCTAAAAGAACCGTCACCACCAATGACAACTAACCCGTCAATCTTATTCTCAATAAGAACTTCAACGCTCCTTTTAATGCCCTCAGGGGTTTTGAACTCAGGACATCTCGCGCTTTTCAGAAATGTTCCACCTAAATGCAGAATTCCGCCTACAGAACGAAGATTCAAGGGAATTATCTGATTTGTTATTAGACCAGCATAACCCCGCTCAATGCCAACAACCTCCAAACCTTGGGGAATAGCGTAACGAACAACAGCCCTTATGGCCGCGTTCATTCCCGGCGCGTCTCCCCCAGTTGTAGTAACGCCAATTCTCACAGTAGATTCCCCTCTTTAACATACTCCGTGAAGAGTAAGTCTTTCGAAGGGTTAAAAAGCTTTTTTTAGGATTTGTTAAAAGTCAACAAATCCGTGGAATGGGATCTCCAACTGGTGGAGCAAGTATTCTTCTTCCACCTACTTCAGTTTCAATGACTACTTCCCCAAAGTCATTGGTTGCCTCGCCTATTATCTCCGCGTCTCTCCCTTCTCTACGCTCATGCAGAGCTTTTAGAACGTCATCTGCCCTCTGTGCAACAA
>JAUPKU010000158.1 GCA_030837285.1 Thermoproteota archaeon
CACGGTCAACTCATTCCATGTCCCATCATTGCCAAGACTTGTACTATCTGCTATGGCGATGACATCGTTTCCATCGAAGTTATATGCGCCGCCAACTATGCCAGCGGATGTCCAATTGGCACCACTAATTACTGCATTGTTACCATAGCCAGAATAGTCTGAAGCTGCAGTTGAGCTATGCGTTTCAAATGGCAAATATAGGTTGGTGATAGAAGTGCCTGAGCCGGTACCGATCAACCAGTTGAAAATATTAATAACGTTATCTCCATCCGGGTCTTGTGTGTTTACAGGTGTACATATCAATTCATCGTCATCTCTATTACTTCCTGAACTGGAGACAAGCGATGGAGTTCCTGTAGTGGGTGGATCTGAATCAACGATTGGAGTCTCGAAGGTAAGTGTATTACCATAGAGTGCTCCGTCAAAAGCGGTGACTTTTACTGCGATCCAATCGTTTGGGCCAAAGTAAGCAGTACTTAGAGTCTGAGAGATCTGACCAGGAATATCTGTGTAGACGTCTCCATCCTTGATTTGCCATTGATAGGTGTATCCAGGAGCGTCATTATCAGTATCTGTCCATCCGGAGGTAGAAGCTATTAGAGTGGAACTATCAAGGGCTGGATCCGGTAATATCACTCCACTAGTAATAGAGGGCGCTGTATTCCCTATTATGATTGTACCTGAAATCATCTCGGCACCGTACTCAAAACCATCCGAAGGCATAAGCCTGTAACTCCAAACGTCACCTCGAGTAGTCAAACTGGCAGGCAGTGTCGGGTTGCTGAATACAAACACGCCTCCTTTATACCAATTGACAATTGAATTCACTTCTGGATTACCCTCCTGATCAAAGTATGTATAGCTGGGTATCAAGTCGTCTGCTGTCAATGGTGAAGCAGGAAAAACAGCTAAGTTGCTAGCGGAAGGTGGTTCATTAGATTCGTCAACTATAGTTCTCGTAACTGTGGTTCTTGCTATTCCATCAACTAGGCCGTCGTTGGGAGTCACCTGGCAACGCCATTGATCGCCTATATTGGTATCATACTTGGAGATTGTACTACTGGAGCTTGAGCCATCTTTAGTGTCCAAGTACCTTTGATTAACCATCGTTGGTGAAATCTCTAAGGGATAAAGTCTCACTTCGTCAACGAGTCCAATGAAGTCGCTTCCACTGTTAAACGCAATCTCGAACGGACCATTACTGTTAAAGATGTTTCCAGAATAAGAGGGACCAAGTAGGTTGCTAACAAGCAAACCATCAACGTATAATCTTAGTCCTGTACCTGACTTGTATGTAGCAACTACATGATGCCAGTCTCCAACGCCAGTTGCTATGGAGTAGGGGCCAAGGGTGTATGTTACAGAAAATCTGGAGTCAGTCGCGTTAGGAACTCCAACTCGCCAAGTGAATGCAAGAGCGCTGCTGGTTCTACTGACATCCAGTCGGTAAGACATGTTATTGTCATAGGTGTTCTTTTTCACAATCAGTCTTTCCGTGCTTGACATTACCCCAGCCTGTACCCAACACTCCACCGACATTGATGTCCAAGTACCGTATCCATCATATCGAGTACGCGTAGTTGTGCTTGTTGGCTCAGTAAATCGGATGAAGTCGTTTCCATCGAAAGAGTAGGCACCGTCAACCTTTCCAGTGGGAACCCAAGTTGCTCCGAATACGGCTCCTGTAGCGTTGTATGCGTAGTCTTTTGTTATAGCGAGTCCGCTAAATTCATCTTGTGGATTAGTTCGTGTTTCAAAGGGAAGATTGATGTTTGTGATTGATGCACCATTTTTCTGCCAGTTGTAGATGTTTGTTACGAGGTCCTCGTTTATATCGGTGGTAGTCTGGTTATATGCTGTAAGGTCATCAAGAATCGTGTTTCCTGCGGTTATGTCTGGTTGGGTTACCGGTGGATTATTGGGAACATACGGTCCAGTGGTAAACCAGTAGTTTTTACTTGTTTTGTGACCAGAAGAATCGGTAACGTTGATCTGCCAATGGTAAAGAGCGGATTCTGCTAAACCGTTGATATTCACAGTCCTCTGACCATCTCCAATGGGACCTCCACTCCCTCCACTTGTGATTGTAAAATCACCTGTGACTGTGTAAGTCATTAGCTGATTCAGGGGATGGTCAATAACAAAGGTGAGTTGATTCGTTGAAGTCGAAACGCCCAGTGCCAAATTGCTCGGAGAAGTTGATGTGATATCTGGGTAAGGTCTATTGAAAGGAACGTACTCGGCTGCGCCCATTCTTGACTCGCTGAAGAAGTGAACTTCACTCCGTGCTCTGGGTAGACCCTGTTTCTCCTGAGACAATCCTGGCGTGTCGAAACAGTAGATTATTCCGCCCTGAGTTAGGACAAGCAGCTCATTTAGGCCATTATCGTTGCGGTCGACGTCTTGAACAACAGAGCCTATAGCTCTATGACGTAACCCTCCATATTCATCTAACTTTTGGTAATTACGATCGTATATCTGGACTGTACCAGTGTTGGTATTACCTAGCAAATCAAAGGTAACAATTATTATATCCATTTGGCCGTCTCCCGTCACTTCGCCGAGGCTAGGTCCTCTGAAACTGTAGCCCGCAGGAATGTCTGCATCTAGCTTCCAGCTCCACAGGTCAAAAACCTGTGTTCCATAGGATTCAGACTCTTTGCCATCAGCGCACAGGAGCTCTAGATTGCCGTCCCCGTCAATATCGAATATTGATGCTTGGTAATGGGCGTGCGTGGCTAAGTTTGTAGCTTTAAGGACAGTGCCTGTTGCATTCTTTAGAGGATGGCCATCTGTTGAGTTTAAAACCATAATGCCACGGCCTAGGTTGGTAGAAACAACGTCAAGTATGCCATCCTTGTTGACGTCTGCCAGCATGGGAATGTCGCTGCTAGCTCCCCAGTCATAGATGTCCCAGCGCTTCTCAAAGACGTCGGCTGCGCCATTCCAGACGGTGAATGATGTGGTTCCGCGTCCCCAGCTGCCATCGCCGAAGTACACGTCACGCTCATTCATGTAAAGTTCAGGGATGCCGTCGTTATCCGTGTCACCAAGAGATAGCCCACCTGCGCACGGATGCCAAACTTGGGTGCGACCACGTTCCACAAAGGTGCTGCCATTCCATTCATAATGGATTATCGCTCCCGTGGTTGGTTGTTTCTCAAAAGCCATAATGCCAATAAAGATGTCAAGGTTACCGTCACCATCAGTGTCTCCGACGACTCCGCTGCCATCAATGCGACCTCCTAGCCTTGTCGTAGAAGAAGGACCAGTTGTGAAATATCCGGTATGTCCATTGTAGGTGCCGGGGGCATTCCAGAGTATCGTGCCATCCTCAGCGTTCAAGATGTACAAGCCACTTGGATGTTGAAGAGCTACTAAAATCTCTAGTCTGCCATCATTGTCAACGTCAGCCATCTGCATGGTTGCAGTATCGCCGATACCGTAGATGTTGGTTATCCAGATCTGGTTGCCAGTTTGACCACTAAAACAGCGGACACTACCCGCTGTAGAAGAAGGCTGAACAGGGCCTCCAGCGTGGAAAACCTCTTCACCAGCATAGTCAGACCTAACTTCAGCTGTGAGAAGGGCTTCACCTCCTCCAGAGACAGAAGCTGTCCATTTTGGCTTAAGATAGGGATGTGTCTGATCTCCCGTCCATGGTGCTGCAAAAACCGTGGATAATGGCAAAATAGCCATTACAAGACTTGCGAGAATAATCATTGTCAAGGTTTTCTTGAATGGTGACTTATGGAATACAGATTTGAATAACATTTCATCTACTCCAAACGGAAATTATTTTTCTATGAATCTTTGAACTAACATTGATTCTTAGTATTGGAATATTTGCCTTGTGAAACACTCTTCCAGACATAAATTTTGAATATTTCTTCTAGAAAAACAAGCGAAAAAATATAGAATAAACATGATACGCGTGATTTATTGCAGATATTGTAGATTTAGTAAAAGAACGAGCTTTTCGCTAAGAACAAATTGGATGTATCCTTGATCATCTCGGCAATATTAAGGTCGTTTTTAAATATGAGGCACTTGAATGAAGCATATGCTTTCCTAGTGTATCATCGGATCTTTCGTTTAACACCCCAACGACAATATGATTTAGGTTTAGAAAGTTTTCCAAAGGAGTCTTTTCCAGAGTGTGTACGAGAGAATATAATCATTGAACGAAGAAGTTTTAATTCTAAGCATATGAAATATTTCTAGTGGAAGTGGTTTTTGGTTGAGCTCGGTACCAAATAAATCTGAGAAAAAAGAGGAAGAACAAAACTCAGTCGACATATCTCTTCTAGATATTTTTCAGCTTTTAGAGTTGTTCATCGTGCTGTTAAATGAACAGGCGTGGCGCTATATGGGATTACGGGTCGATCCGCGTACAAATGAAATATGTAAAGATCTTGCAAAAGCGCAGGTAGCTATAGAGTGCATAAGCTCTATTGTTGACAAGATTGAATCCAACATAGATAACGTAGAAAAACAACGTCTAAGGAGTCTGTTAACAGATTTACAAATAAACTTCTCACAACAAATGAAATGATCCCTTAAAGGTAGAAAATAAATTCACAACTATTCTATTAAAAGCACTCAATACTGAACTATTTTGGGAGCAAGACCTAAACGATTTGGGCAGAGCGATCTATCGATAGATCGAATAGACCATTATTATGTTACTTGTTCTTAGTTTTTCATAGTCAGTAGTACTCTATATCAAACAAATCTAGACTCTAATACCCCCATTCAAGCCAGACCTCAACTACTCCTCAAATCTATAGATTGAATATCAACAATTATGACAACACTACCAACCCCAAAGGCTCTGCGTGGACAAAACCAGCCTGGATAAGTGGAATAGTAGACTCTGGAGCACAGTGGGTACGATTTGAAACCCGATATTTTAAAACCAATGCTTCAAATCTTAACCTAGCTCCTCAAAATATGTAAGTTAGTCCAACAAGACAATCTAAAAACTCTTGCTGTACTTGATGAAAAAGTTAGTCCCTATGTAAATTCTCAATTCTCTCCCCATCACCAATAAGTCAATGGAGCGACATAGTTCAAGGACAGCTGGATGGTTATGGACATTACTTACGCTGTAGAAATGTGGAATAAACCAGACTTAATAGAATAGATAAAAGTTACGATTAACAACGGGTACTTGAATGGTTCTTTGAATGGATCTCTCGGACACTATGTTGACATTCTTAAGATCCTAAAGGAAAAAGTACAAAACTACAACAGTAAAAATAGCAAAGCCAAAGTGGTAGCGGGGACATTAGGCACAGTTAGAACATCAGATCTCGAAGAGCAGTGGGCTAGCGGAGGAATCTTTCTACAAGACATAGTTGCATTAGGCGCTGGCTCGTATTGTAACTACTTTAGCATACATGTATATGATGGATATCTGTATAATCCGAACCACGACTACGGCGACACCAATGAAAGCGAAGGCTTGTTTAACGAAAAAGACGAGGATGAAAAAGCCCAAAACATCTTGATTATTCTTAAACAGACGGATTGCCCGCTCGTTTTCTGGTACTGTTACTACAATCCTCGAACAGAAATACTTGACCTCGTACTCGAGCGCCAGAAGAATGAAGCGCTCCATGGACTAATGAATCAAGATGAGGAATTGAGCAAACGCGAAGCTACCCTCACCCACGTTGGTTGAATTAAATTTAATTTTTTTACAATATTCCCTCTCTAGTGCCTGTTTTGGGCGAATTACCCTATGGGTATTTTGTTTAGAAGGCAAATTACCTTGAAGGGTATTTGCTGTATAACAGAAAAGCAACATGGATACAGCGAGCAGTTGGCATAGAATTGGTTTGCTAGTACATGAGTTTGGTTCAATTAAACTGGACCCACCAAAGGATACTCACACACGCCAAAAAAAAGCGCCCGAGAGCAACAATTTATTAAATATGTCACACATAACATCATGATAGGAAACGAGAAATGAACTGGTGGATTTTTGCTATTGCCGCCCTATTCTTTTGTATATCCTTCTATATGACGAATAATATCTTGAAATTCTTAAGTACGTGTTTAAGAGTACAGGCGACCATAATAAAACTAGAAAGGCAAGCACGCGGCTTTTATCCCATTCCTATCTTCCAGTTCACTGACTCTAGAACTGGTCGTGAAATTATTGGTCAAGGCAACACTGGTATGAATGCGAAAATCGGCAAAGTAATCAATATACTCTATGATCCAAATAACCCTGAAATCGGTGCTAAAGTGGACTCCTTCCCTGGAATCTGGTTAGGACCAATTATACTAGCCGTGATAGGCTGCCTCTGGTTATTTGCATCACTTTTCACTGGATAGATAACGCTCTGATCTATTGGTGCCCGTACACACACGAGTTCTATACTTGAAGTGTTTGCATTATTTGAAAAGATATACTGA
>JAUPKU010000159.1 GCA_030837285.1 Thermoproteota archaeon
CGTCCACCATCTAATGGTTTCCCTCCACACCCCAAGCATCCTCCGCATCGAAAACGAGAATGGCGAAACCATAAAACGAAAACTCCTAGACCCAGAAGAATTCAGTTGCCTCATAAAATGGAGAAACCAGACACCAAAACACTGAAGAAAAATCCATCACAAGACACGTGTGCAACGGAGCATACTTGCTTGTTAAAAAAATAAGATGTATTAATATTCATAATTTGCATAATAAACGAGCTGACAAAATGGCAACTTTCGTAAGATTTTTTCAGAGTGCTTAATAGCTTCATGATCAGTTTTTCAGACGAACGAGCTATTTGTTGTATGTTGTAGAGTTGATTCTTGAGTATGCTGCTTATCTTTTTTTATTATTTCGAATAGGGTTTACCAATCTATATATTTCCAAAATACTATATTTTTTATTTACAAAATATATATAAACTCTAAAATACATTTTCTAATTGAATAAAGTATAGAATAGTAAGAGATAGAGGAGAAGCGAATAAACCATGATGAGTAGAATATCTGACATAGTCAGAGAGAGCCTTAGTGGAAAAGATGAGATAGAGTGCGTACTTCCCAGCCAACATGAGAAGACAGCCGGCTACATAGTCCTATCCAAGGAAAAAATGATATTCGTAGATGAAGACCTATTAACACATCAAAACCTATTCTCACAAAGAGCAAGCCGACCGCCCTTTGAAATCCCCCTTTGGGCAATAGTTAAAATTGAAGTAGGCTTAAACAAAAAGAATCCATTGAATCAAGGAGCACCCTTCGCAGTCATCCTTAACGACGGCGACGCGTACATCTTCAAATCAATATTCTCAACTGAAATCAAGAAAGTATTCGAAAACTCGAGAAACGATGAGCCTTACAATGAAGCAATCACAGTAATGTCCCAAGTCTAAAACAATAAGACTTAGCATAAATAATTCTACAATACCCCATTAACAACTAGAGTCCAAAACACTGAATTAGGTGAAACAACACTTTTACTTCATACAACAACCATAGCAGAGTTAGTTTTAAATGTTGAATGTAGATCTTCACACTCATACCATAGCCAGCGGCCATGCAATGAACACCGCATATGAGATGATTCAAGCAGCAAAGAGCAAGGGTTTAGAACTAATAGCACTAACGGATCATGGTCCTAAAACTAATGGCGGCCCAACAGACAGCTACTTCTTCATTTTAACTCAACTTCCCCGCCGACTCTTTGACTTAGACGTTTTAGTAGGTTGCGAAGCTAATATAATAGATTGTGAGGGGAACATTGACTTGCCCGAGCGGCACCTGAAGATGTTAGACATCATTTTAGCTGGTCTTCATCGGGAAGCCGGATGGACCCAAATGTCCAAAGAGAAGAACACAGAAGCAATAATCGCAGCCATGAAGAACCCCTATGTAAATATCATCAGCCATCCATATGGTGGAGCCAATGAAGTAGATATGGACAGACTTGTTAAAGCTTCTCAAGAGTATTGTGTCCCTTTAGAAGTGAACTGTCTCCACCTGGGTTACTATGAAAGAAGAGGTGCCGATGTTAAGGATGTTCGAAACATGATAAGCTTAGTCAGAGAGAATCACTGGAAGCTTGTTATTTCATCTGATGCTCATATTGCTTCAATGATTGGCGATGATTCTGTCATAGATAGATTGGACTTGAGGAGGCTTCTTTCAAAAGAGATTATCTTAAACAGTTCTCAGCAAGACGTTAGAAAATTACTGGAAGAAAAAAGGAAAACCCACCCAAGTTAGTACGCATTGAATACGGAATCCCACCTAATTAATTGTTAAGATCCAAAAGAAGACACAAGAAACAGCCTATCCAACGCAAATTTCACAGAAAAAGGAAGGTGAAGCAACTTAAATCCAAAATGTAAAATGAAATAGTTCTAATCATTTACACTTAAAGAGTCAATTTCTTTGAATTACACTGACAGTATTATTAGAAACATAATCAGCAAAGCGAATATCAGCAGAAATCTTTGAAAGCGTCTATCTTGAAAAAGATCTTCAATATTTGCGAATGTTTCAGAGAAATTCCGTCCATAATCGCGAATCAATGATTTCTCCCTTCTTAGAGGTTTCACTCTAGAAACCTTCTTCCAAGTATTGTATTCTAGAAGTGAGGCTTTAAAACCACAGTTAGAACAGATGACCGTTTCCATCTTAGCCTCAAGCTTATTCAGCTTACACTTAGGGCAGATCATCTGCCTTCCTCCTCAAATTAGAAATAGATGACAGAGATAAAAATCATTCTTTATTCTTTGCTTAAGAACAGGAAATATAAGACTTATATCTTCAACTTTAAATTTAAATTCAATGAAAGGAAATAACAATTCTTGAAAAACAAAATGAAAATTTATTTAACCTGATATTATTTATCCAGACTCTGAAGCTAGCATTCCACTTTTCTATATAAATTTAAGAAACCATGATTTCTAACCTTCCAGAGGACTTCCAACGATTAATGAAAAAACAAGTTCAAAGTAAAAACAGAATTTAAAAGGAGATATTAATTGATTTATTAATAGAATCAAAGAATTAGAGAACAGTGTTAAGCCATGATCAAACTGGACGTCAACTCTTCAGCTTGGTACGGAGATAAGAAGATTCATCTCACCTTTCCTAAGGCTTGGAACGTTGAAAAATGCCTTATGAACGGACATAATGAGAAGTCATTATCACAAGAAGAACTCCATGATAGATTTGAGCAACCAATCGGCACAAAACCTCTCCAAGAATTAGCAAGGGGAAAAAAAGAGTGCGTAGTAATAGTGGATGATCTTACTCGACCTACAAAAGCCTATCAAGTCATTCCAGAAGTTTTAGAGGAACTCCATAAAGGAGGATTAGGTGATAGTCAAATTCGTTTCGTCATGGGTTCAGGTGCTCATCACTTTATGCTACTTGACGACTTAGTTAAGAAGCTCGGTCCAAGTATACCTGACAAGTATCGAGTATTCAATCACAATATTTACGAAAATAACATCAGCCTCGGTGAGACATCCTTTGGAACTCCTGTCTCTGTAAACAGGGAAGTAATGAAATGTGACTTAAAAATAGCGATAGGTGGAATTATCCCTCACAGAAATGCTGGCTTTGGCGGAGGTGGTAAATTGATTCTTCCAGGCGTTGCCTCAATTGAGACTATAGCGCATAATCACTCTCAAGTATGCAATGGAAGAGGTGAAGGACGGATAAGCAATAACGAGTCAAGACTGGATATGGAGGAGTCAGCTCGCATGGCTGGATTAGACTTCGTTGTGAACTGCATATTCAACGCTGACAGAGATTGGAGTGAACTTGTTGCTGGCGACCTAGTAGAAGCTCACAGAGCAGGAGTAAGAATAGCACGTCAAAACTATCTTACAAAAATTGTAAAAGAAGCAGATATAGCCATAGTGAACGGATATCCCATGGAGAGCGAAGCTTACAAAGTCTTTTCAACCGCTATAGAATCAGTAAGGGAAGGAGGGGATGTAATTGTCCTCTTGCACACCCCAGAGGGTTCCAGAGGTCACTACTACAATGGTTGCTTTGGATCCGACTTCGGAGGTAGAGGCTGGAGTCCGGAAGTATACCTCAAGAAGCCTTGGAAGATGAATCGAGTAATCGTTGTCTCACCTTGGCATTCTCTTGCGGACGAATCATATTTCGGTGTAGGTTCCCTGTGGGTCAAGTCTTGGAATCAAGCCTTAGACTTACTTCTCGAAAAACATGATGAGTTTGGCAAAACGAAAGTGGCAGTATACCCATACGCGACTCTACAGATCTCAGAGAAGATAGCGTCCTACACCTAATGACAACTTTAAAATAAGAATCATTGGTAATAAAGTCGAGGATTCAATGACTCTCCTTTTATCATTATTTAGTTATTTTGAGGAGACTAGGTTAGATCATTTCTGGCTTTTCAGGATCTTCAGTACCCATAACTATCCGAAGATTCTCTTCTGTTTCTCTTCGAATGATCACGCCCAGAGAAGAATGCCCAACATATCTGGGAGTTCCATCTGAAATCCTGAATGGCCTATCATGTCCTGGATAATAGATGCTCGGATTCACTTCTTTGAGTTTCACAACGCTTCTCCTAGCTTCTTGCTCATTTGTTGTCACATAATCTGGTATTCCTCTATGATATGATCTGAGTGTTGGTATAGCATCTTGCGTAAACAGGACTGGTCCTTCATCCGTCTTAATGAGGACTGCTTGATGACCGACTGAATGACCAGGAGTTTCTATCACCCTAACGTCGTCGAAGATGTCTTGGTCACCCACGGTTTTCCTAATCTTCATACTATCTAAAAGTGATGCTATAATACGTGGTGTTGCCCAGTTATTTTCATCTACACGATGGATAAAATCGAATTCCTTTGCATTAATTACTATCGTCGCTTTCTGAAAGAGATCTAGATTGAGAGAATGATCCCAGTGAGCATGCGATACAATCACAATATCAATGTCAGAAGGGCTAATCCCAAGCTTCTTCAGAGAATTAAGTAAGTATCTTCTTGTTCCAAAGTGCCCTGTATCCAAGAGTATTCTAGCATGACTATCAATCAGAGCAACTGTGGACAATCCTATTGATCCTTGATCTGTTCTAATGTTTGAACCCTGCATAACGATATTAAATCTCGCCATACACTTTCATCATAGTCATGTTAATTAGTGCTCTATAAAAGGTAATTCAATTGTTCAATTAAATAAAGAAGTGTCAAATGAATAAAACCATATTTTGATATGAAATTCTTCATCTATTTCTTTAGAATGTGAGCTTTTTAAAATGATTTAGGCGTTTTATTTAGTAGGAAAATTTTAAATTATCAAGAATAAGATTATTTCTTTACACTGTCAATATCTTCTTTTCTCCATTGATGTTTATGTTTTAATAGCAGTTAGATAATAGGCATGAGACTAGGTTGTGATTGTGGTTGAAGTCTTATTGTAGGAAGAGCATTGAAATTAGTTTGATAGGTATTTTTGCTGCTCTTCATGCAACCCTTTACTTCCTGTCTTTTGGCTTATGGAGAAACTGGGCCATATACCTAGAGCCAATAGAGGGAATAGTTTTAGGTCCCTGGGCTGGATTCTCAGCAGCTCTCATTGGCAGCATCTCAGCCAGAATGATCAAGCCCGCTGACGTCTTGATCTTTGGAATCATCGCAGAGCCTCTGGGAGTATTGACTTGTGGTTTTCTATCCAAAGGTCAATGGAAACCTGTAATCTCCGTCTATTCCATCATGTTGATCGCATACTTCCTTGATCCACTTGGAAGAGATCTGCCACTCTGGACGATACTTGACATTTTATTAGCACTGATACTTATCTATCCTGTAACTTGGATCAGCAGGAATATTTTTAGAGAGCGGATTAAGCATCTATCTATATTCATAGTTCTTACTTCCTTTATTGGGACGGCGACTGACGCGTTAGTTAGGATTTTCTTGTTGATTCCTCTTGGCGTACATACATTTTTAGGCTGGTCGCCAGAGGTAGTATCTTACATCTTCATTATGGGTGCGGCTGACTCATACATAGAGGACGTATTTGTTGTAATAGTTTCATCACTTGTGGGAGTGCCGCTTATAATCCTGTTAAGAAGAATCTTAAGTTTTAGATTTCCTTTAATCAGTACTTAAGTAAAATGCGTAATACCGATTTCAAAATTCCTTAGACGACTTGATCAATTTCGTTAAAAACGGACTTAGTAACATGAAGAACCAAATTTGAAAGAGACTGAAAAAGCCTATAGTACTCCAATTATATGTCGAAAGACTGCCTTTCAATTTGAGGTTTCTTTTTAGTTCATTTTTGATTTGTATAAAAAAGAAAAAAAAGAATATTTTTTATTTTGAATTATGTCTTTCAATTTCTAACTCGTTTTCAGCTACCAAGTATTGCTTTGAGGTCTTGTTCGGGTGATGTTATAGGCATGATATTGAAGTTCTTGACAAGATAGTTCAGTACATTTGGTGTTAGAAATGCCGGAAGACTGGGACCTAGGCGTATGTTTCTGATTCCAAGACTTAATAAAGTCAAGAGAATTGAAACTGCCTTCTGCTCATACCAACTCAATATTAAGCTCAGGGGAAGCTCGTTAACACCTACGTTGAAAGCTTTTGACAATGCCAAAGCTATTTGAATGGCTGAATAAGCATCGTTACATTGTCCAACATCAATCAGTCTCGGTATGTCTTCAATATCCCCAAGTTGCTTATCGAAGAATTTGAATTTACCACAAGCTAGAGTCAGAATGATTGAATCCTTAGGTACACTATCGACAAATTGAGAGTAATATCCTCTAGTGGTTTTAGAACCGTCACAACCTCCTACGAGAAAGAAGTGCTTTATCTTCCCAACTTTTACCAGATCAACGACTTTACCTGCTACCTTCATCACAGCATCATGCCCAAAGCCAACGGTGACATATCCTTTATTCAAGTCGTTGGTGAAACCCTGCATGCTCAATGCTTTTTCTATTACAGGAGTAAAATCTTTGTTATCGATATGTTTGACTCCTGGCCAGCCTACCACTCCAGTGGTAAATATGTTATTCTTATACGAGTCTTGAGGCTGCTGTATGCAATTCGTCGTCATAACAATGGCGCCTGGAAAGTCTTGAAATTCTCGCTTCTGATTCTGCCATGCGGTGCCGTAATGACCGTAGAAATGTGGATACTTCTTCAAATTAGGATAACCATGTGCCGGAAGCATCTCTCCATGAGTATAAACAAATATTCCTTTGCCTTGACTCTGCTCTAAAATCAATTCCAGATCCTTAAGGTCATGTCCGGATACGAGAATTGCCTTTCCTATTTTGGTTCCAAGTGGTACTTTC
>JAUPKU010000160.1 GCA_030837285.1 Thermoproteota archaeon
TATCATCGCATGTCGAGCAAACTCTTTGTTTAGTTGACTTAGAAGGATTTTCATTAGTCTTGCCAATTGATTTTAATGCGTGAGAGTAGCGGAGGAAAGAGAAGACATAGCGATACTCGTAGAGTATTATCATACACGCTATAATAAGTAGAAAAATTATCAATTCTATCAAATCAATCCCCCATTTAAGAATCCTTGAAATCAACTTTTAAGTCTTTATAAGACAAATTAGTTTAGAAAAACTCAATAGTTTCAATATCAAATAAACTACAGCCTTTTTTCGAAGATGAAGTCTACACTTCAGTGACATGGGAAATATCTCTTATGAAAATTGTGAATCTAAGATCCGTTGGACAGTGTAAATCGTTGCTCGAAAATACCTATATACAAAACACACAAGCTAATCGTACTAATAAAGGAAAACTCTCCAACATTGGAATATTCAGTAAGCTGAACAACTTCACACATGCACCTTCCAGTAAACTAGTCGTTAGCCTTAATATAATTAGTTCTTTGCCTTAACCCTAAACTTAGCTATCCAGTCAATAATCCCAGGTAAGGTTAGTAGAATAGAGAGAGAAAGACCGATTTGAACTGAAATTGAGTAATTCATTGAAGTTTTAGTAGCCACATATAGATTTTTAAAGTGGTAAAGCCTTGAACCATCCCTGAACTACGAAGGCACAAATGAAGCTCTTTACCAAAAACGTGAAGGATAAACCAGTATCTATAAACTAGGAGTTTTTTAAAATAGGACAATGATTGGATCGACCTTAGCTTAATTTCTTTCCGCAGTAGGGACAGTTTTTAAAAGTCTACCATTTCAGATTTATTATAAGAAAGACAGGTTTTTGAACTTAAAGCTGGAATCTTGACTGACATCTTTGCTCTTAAATCCTGCATCAGTATTTTAGACTTAGAATTATAGGTCACTCCAATTGATGTACCTCCCGCCTCGGCCCCCGTGAATTCAAAAGTCATATCTCATTCTTGTTCGTCCTTTATTCTATAAAGTCGAGGAGGAGTAACACGTTCAACAATGAATCGAACGGGTTTCTCACGATAAAGAGTTTTAATGCCTCTATTGATTTCTCGCTAACAGCTTTATCTTGCCATCCGATTATTTCCTTACTGGTTGTGTCATAAGCCTCTTGAATGTTATATGTTACAAACTAAGTGTCAGAGGTAGAATCTTTAGAGCTTCGATTTGGACTGAAGAGCGAGGGCAATATATAGCATAGTGATACTATTATAAGTAAAGTTAGTAAATCTCTACCTTCTTGTTCGATAATGATTGGTAACATGCCAGTTCATGTGCCAAAGCAATTGTCTGTTAAAAATAGTCTCTATCTTAAAGTTTTTTGCCATAATAGATTTATGTTATCGAATTGTACTCTTCGCTTGGATGACTATATCACTTGGGAGTAAAAAAAACAATTTCTTTACATTGATGCAACGGATGTTAAATTAAATTTAGTTAAAACTCATTAGACATCTTATACTCTAATCTGCTTTAGAACTACTAGACTCACTCCTCGTCAATTCATATTTTGTAAAGCATAGTTCGAAATATTCTTTATTAACCACAGTATAGCCAGGAAAGAAGGTTATTTTTAGATATTGAATCTTTCCATTCTTGAATTCGTACAAACCTACGCCTGACATTATTCCCCTAAATGTGTCAGGAGGCGCAAACATTATGGTAAAATTTTGGATTGCTTTATCTCCTTCTATTGTGAGCTCATTTTCCCTGAATGCGAGTTTCCCTAAATGTTGTGCCAGTTCTTTTGCCCATCGTCTAATTTCTTCTATTCCCTTAAATGAAAACTGTCCCCATGTCAGGGTTGCATCATCTGTGTAGAAGGAAAGAGCCTCTTCTAAATTCTCACTTATCAAGGCCTTCCAGACGCCCCGTATACCTGATTTAATAATCTCCCCTGACAACTCTCCTACATCTCTTTAGGACTAGTTATCATAGCATTTCTATTTATTACTTTCACCAATATCAATTATACAGATGGTAAGATAAACTGTTTAAAAACTCTAAGGAATGTAATCTCACAAACTGAGAAATTACTATTAATAAATCTAATAAGCATAGTAAAATAAAGATAGATTAAAAAAATTATATCAGCTATACCCATTTTTAAATCAAACTTTCTAATCTAAGGAACCTGTTGACGTGTTATTTGCCACACGCTTGAAGAAATGCAATATGTAATTTAAAGCAAAGTAAATAGAGAATATCTTTTTTAACTATTATTTGCATCATTAATTAATCTTCTTAGCGACCAGCTATCTGCTCGTTTTCAGTTGGTTAATAATTTCCCAAAGGATCCCAATGTCTAATTCTGTTTAAGGTCTTACCTAACTTAGATTTTTCTTGACTCTTGGACTCATCTAGTTCAAGGAAGTTACGTATGTCATATACTTTTGGAGGATATTCTGGAGTATAAATATCGTATACCTTCAAGTACGATAAGATCTTAAGGAATTCTGGAACAAACCTTTCTCGTGGAAAATTAATGTTTTCCATTACATACTTCTTTGTTGTGTAATTATCGAAATTATAGTTCGTAAGTCTCATTCCAAATCTTTGCATATCATTCCAAAGTGTGGTTCCTGGATAGGGTGTAAGTAAAGTGACCTCAATTCCATCTAATCTCAAGTTTTGAATTAGATTCAAAGTTTTATGAATAGTCTGTTCATCTTCACCGGGAACATTAAACATAAAAAGACCATCAACAACCATCCCAGCTTCATGTGCCCAGTTTACAGCGTTGATTGCATTATCTGGAGTTGTATTTTTGCCTAAAGTTCTAAGGACATTTTCGTCCCCGTATTCTATTCCGTATTGAATTCTCCAGCAACCCGCTTGTCGCATTTTTCGAAGTAGTTGTAAAGTTACATTATCAACGCGTGTTTCACAAACCCAACGAAACTTGAGTCCACGCAGCATAACATCTTCACAGAATTCTTCAGTCCAATTATGATTAACTGAAAAGGTATCTCCAAAAAAATATAGATCAGTATGCTTATAGTGGTTTACTAGGATAGAGCATTCATCAGCTACTTTTTTTGGACTTCTTAAACGCATTTGTCGACCGCTTGAAGCACTGACATTACAGAAAATGCAGCCAAACGGACAACCACGTGAAGTCTGCACCAAAGAGAGATTATATTTTTCTTGAGGAAGTAAATCTCTATCTGGAAAAGGAAGATCGTCCAAATTTTTTATTAAATCTCTCCTAGGGTTAGCGATTACCTTTTCGTCTTCTCTGAAAGCAATACCATTTATTTTATTTGCCATTCCAGAATTAAGTATGTTTGAACACAAGTCTAGGAATGACATTTCACCCTCGCCAATTACGACAAAATCAATGGATGGTGTACTCTCTAGAACCTGTTTTGTTAGTTCTGATGCGTGGGCTCCTCCTAAAACAGTTACTATTTTTGGATTGATATTCTTTATATCATTAAGAATCTCCCGAGCTATTGAAAAGTTCTGCGTATAACAGGTCATGCCTACTATTTTTGGTTGTAGCCGAGTGATGTGTTGCCTTAGTATTGATCTAGAAAGCAGTTCCATTGTGAAATCTATTATTGACACGGAAATTCCATTAGCTTTCAAAACTCCAGCTAAATAGTACAAGCCGAGTGGTTCACGTGGGGAATAGATGTTTGACCCCTTTGAAGCCATTGGAGGTGATATTAGCAAGACATCGCTCATGGTATCTTCCTATATTAGAACTATCTTACTTTTTAAAGCTTATTATAGTAATCTTTTCAGATAAAGAAGAAAGGGTGTGCTAATTTTTCATTTAGTAGGGCGAGTTTAAGGTGTTGTAGCTTTTTAAATTTGATATATTAAATAAAAACGTAACTATGATAAGGTTTAAGTACAGAGATTGGATGTTCGGAGAAGCTAGAGGGAATTAGAATGCGCGTAGAGATCAAATTTTTCTCACAACAATGGTTTCATGACTGTTCTAGCGAGATTCTTGTCATAGAGGATAGAGTAAAGATTAGAGATTTGAAGTCGATAGTTTCATTAAAACACATTGATTGGAAAGATATTAAACGAGCTTTGACCTCCCTTAATGGCGAAATCGTATCTGATGATACCATTCTAAAAGATGGAGATGTGATATCTTTCTTTCCTCCAGTAAGTGGAGGATAGAAAGAAAGAGTAGTTGAGGAGATATTGAGTTTGGAGAGAACGCTAGACAACAAATACAGCAGTGAAAAGCTAAGAATACCTAATTAATTTGATATTCCCGATATTCTAGTTAATAAATCCACTATCAAGTTCAAAGTAATCTCCAAAACGACTTTATCGGTTTTTCTTACTGAAGTAACTGAAAACGTGCGCGCCTTAACCATAGAGAATAGGTGGTGTTTGAAAACTAACTAAACTGCGTTCTGGATCTATTAGGATCTTCTGTAATAATTGCCGAATTTTTCTATGTTTATCGTGAACAGAACACTAAGATTTTTATGTAGTTAATGGAGACTATTGAATCATAATAGTGACTTTAGAGGCTAGCTATTTTGGAACTTGATTCTGAGCTGAAAAAAGCAATAGAAGAACGCAAGAAGGCAGTAGAAATAGACTCAAACAATGCAGAAGCCCATAAGAAATTAGGATGTGCTTACGCTCGGGCTTCTAAGATTGAGGAGGCGATAACGGAATATAAAAGAGCAATTGAAATAGACCCAAACAATGCAGAAGCCCATAACAATCTCGGTGTTGCTTATGTTCGACAGGCTCGTCCAATTCAAGAATTCAGAGAGAGAAACTTGGAAAGAAATTCAGACTATTCAAGAATACATGGTAATTTAGGAGTATCTTACTGCTTCAGGAATTGGATAACTGAGGGAATTGAAGAATGTAAGAAGGCTCTAATACTCGACCCGAATCTATCAGTTGCCCACAACAATCTTGGCGCCGCGTATCTCCAGATAGGTAATGCAGAGAAAGCCATAGAGGAATGTAAAAGAGCAATAGAACTAGACAACAAAAACGCAGAAGCTCGAATGCTACTAGGAGACTGCTATCTTTGGTTAGGTCAGATAGATAAGGGAATAGAGGAATACAAGCAAGGCATCAAGCTAGATCCAACTTATCCTGTACATCATGTCCAACTGGGAGCTGCCTATGCTTGGATGGGTCGGAAGGAGGAAGCAATAGCTGAATACAAGAGAGCAATAGAACTTAACCCTAATCTTTCTGAGGCTCATAACAATTTTGGCCTCGTATATGCTAACAATGGTAGAATTGACGATGCATTGCGGCTTTTCAAACGCGCAGTTGAGACCGACCCCGATCATGCAGACGCTCACTATAATCTTGCACAGGCTTACTACTTTACTGGAGATTTTAATTCTGCTCAGAAACACTTGGAAATCGCGAAAAAGCTGAAACTGAATCCTAAGTACATCGAAAGACTGACTGATATGCTAAGAAGTGCTTCTAAAGATAGATGATTTTGGCAATTTTGAATGTCATGGTGCTGATGCTTGTCAGAAAAAGAGAGCGAGGAAGTCTTACATAACTTCACCAATCTACTAATGTCAGGAGACATTGAGGAAGCTCTATCCGTTTGCACCGAGGATGTTGTATTCAGATGGATGTCCACTACTTTTAAGGGAAAAGAGGAGATTAGACACTGGTCATCGGAACTGAGACGGATTTTTAAATTAATATCCCTTGAAGAAATCAAATTTGTAATAAAGGGAGACAAAATGACTCATGAGTTTATGATGTATGTTACTGTACCGGATGGTCGAAGAGGGGCAACTCGAGGAATTGGTACGTATGATATGGAGAATGGAAAGATTAACCTTGCCTCAATAGCCATATCGACAGGTTTTTTAATATTTAGTAGGGAAGAGATAGAACGATTTGGTCTTCTAAGAAGATAATGCTCCAATAGATCAATCTGAATCTTAAAGTTGCAACATCTGTTTAAGTGCGTTTATTTCCTCTTGGTTTTCTATACTTGTAGCGGGGCCCATAGTAGCTACAATCTCTTTGAATTCATTTCCAAGTATTTTCTTAATTTCTTCTTCAGAGTATTTAGTAAATTTAAAGACAGCATTACCATATAGAACGAGTTTTGTGTCCAATAGATCTCGTTCCAAGAGAAATGCTCTTGTATCACATGGCCTAGAACATTTTTCCAGACTTTTTTCCCCTAAGAAGCGGGCTGTATGGCATCTTCTTGTGACAGCAGCAGGAATGAGGTGTAAGTGAATGGAAATATTAAATCCGTTCTCGGCTAAATAACTGAAATAGGGAAAGCAAGGTTGAATGAAGTCAACATCTATGCTTTGAACTCCGTAACCCTGGTATATTCTAATGGTAGGTAGATAGTTCAGACTGGTCTGATAGAATATTTTTTCTACTTTCCTTTTTGATAGGAAGCTAGTTTCGTGTTTAGTTTGCCGGCTCTTTATTTCTTCCCATGGACATCTAGCAGGCACGTACATCAACTGTCTTCCTAGACGTGGTTTAAGATTAGGATACTGCCCAATGAGATTGAGCACACCGAAGTCGTTAATAACTACGCTACTATTTTTTTTCTCATTCAAGAACTGTAATTGAGCTCTCATTTTTTCAAGAATATTTTCTGAAATTCTAGGGGTAACATACGTGAAAACCTTATTGCTATGGATTGATAGCATATAGGCTTCTTCCAGTTCATCTAAGCTAGGTAGCTTGTACTCGCAGAACTCAGGTCCAAAACGGACCTCGTCGCAATTACTCTCAACCGCTTCTTTGAGTAGCTTAAGATTATCTGCTTGTACCGAAAACATCATCGTGTACACACCAGTGTCTTAAATATTGATTTTGTTCTAGTTTGCCATGACAGGGGGACCTTGTATGGCGCATGGAGAAGAGAATTGTAGTAACAGCGTCTCTTCTGACAACAAAAATCGTCAACGCTTAAGAAGGTGGGAGGGAATGGAACAAAGTCCCCATTTTTTAATGATTTGATCCTTTCTTTAAAGGAACTCAACTCACCAGTGGCCAACATATTAACTAGTTCACGGTAGATCTTTGTAGTGCTTTCTTGATACCAGAGACATGAATCCCTACCCTCTAGCTTAAAGCCCGCAACGCCAATCTTAATTAATTCTGGTAGATTGCACAATGAACAGAACTCAAGAGCGTCTAAAATAGGTATATAGCCCAATTCTTTTTTCTCTTGGCTTAAATCGGAGACCTTATAATCCCATGCACATGGAGATTTGATTAGACTCTCACTCATGTCAGCTGCATAGTTTAATGAGGGAAAATCGAAATGGTATAGATAGCAGCTACCATTAATGAAGCCGCATCCGCCACCATGAATGAATATTTCGATGTCAACCTTGCTACGCCTGACTATTTCTTGTAATTCATTAATTGTTAATTGTCTCTCTAATACAACCCTGTTGAGACCTCGTTTTCTAAGAAATTCAACAGCTTCGGAGTTTGTAGATATCATGTAGGTGCTAGCATAAAGTGGTACATTCTCGTCAACGCTTTTTATCAGAGATATTACGCCAATGTCTCCTACAATAAATGCATCTACCCCCTCGTCAAGACATCGGCGAACATGATTTCGTATAGGTTTCTCAAACATATCTAACATGAAGGGGTTGTTGACCGTCACGATCGTTTTAACAGAGTGATTGTGAGCATACTTGACCACTTTTCCCAGCTCATCATAAGTAGGTATCTCAGAATCAGGACCTCTATACAACACAAATTCTTTGAGTTCATCTATTGTCACACCGCAGTATATCTCGTCAGCCCCAGCCTTAATAACCCTCTCAGCCCCCTCTAAAGATTTTACGGGTGCAAGAATCTTTGGTATTCGGATTTTTTCTTGATTTGAATCGAGCAATAAAGACCCTCTTCAAGTTAAATTAACAAATAATGTTTGAAATATATATTGCTAGATAATTAACTTATTTTTCAAAGTTTGTTAAATCATCTCTCTTTTTTCTCATTTTCTCATGTCCACATATGCATTATACATAATTCTTCGACTAATGTGCGAGCCTAAGCTAATCGCTCGGGAGGATACATTCTATCGAAGAATTTTTATAAAACATACACACAATCGTGTTCTTCTTCAGATTAATACTCTCCAAAATTATGTAAATCCAAACAGCTTCGCCTAAGTTTTATATAGCAACTGAGAGATACACTATTCATTACAAGGAATTGACATTGACTAACCAAATAGAAAAAAGCATGCCAAAAATCCTCTCACCTGTAAATTCTTTGGAAGGGGCTGAGAGGGTTATTAAGGCTGGGGCTGACGAGATATACTGCGGTGTAATGATACCCGAATGGAAACAATTCTTTGAAAGTGATTGGTTAGGTGGACCACTTAGAGGACCACGATGTGAGATACCTACTTATGATGAGCTGGGAAAAGTGGTCAAGTATGCTCACAACCATGGA
>JAUPKU010000161.1 GCA_030837285.1 Thermoproteota archaeon
CTAGCATTATCTTCGATAGTCTTTCCTCCTCTCCAGTACTGGTCAATATGATCGACGGTAGCGTCTTCTAATAGCAGTATTGCATTACCACATATTTTGCATGTAGGATTCTGATCGAAGAGCTTCTTTTTAAACTCTTGACTAAATAGTCGATCTTCTGTTTTAGGGATACCGATGATTTCTTGAAGTGCTTCATCCCATATCTTGAACCTATTCGTCACCTTGTCAACATTCGTTGTACCGGTTCCGCTTATACTGTTGGTAAAGCTTTGGTTGGATCCCATTATGTGGATAAGTTCTTCCCTTATTACATCGCTTAAAGGAATAATTTGATTTTTTTTGTATTTACTAAAACCACACATTACAACTTCAAATAGCCCCATATTAACTCGCTTTTCCCACTTACCATTGGGATTTTCTTTATTGCCTAGCACAAACCTTCTAAACGCGTTTTTCCCAAAAATTGTTTTTGTTAGAGAGATCGAATCTTTAAATTTTTGACGTAGCAAGTTTAATTTTTCGTCGTTAATATCTTTATTATTTTCCATCTCGTTATTTAGGAATTGTTTCATTGGTTGTCTGTACTTCGAAAACGTTTGATTATAAAAAGCTAAGAAATGAAGAACGATATCTCGTTGTTGCATCCTTTTTTGAGCTTCATCTAATCCCAATAATAATAAGAAATCTCTATTTTCCGAAAGCTCTTTTATTAGATTGTTGTATTTCCCTCTGTATATGCAGTTCCTTAACTCTTGGTCGTTTAGTTTAACTGAACCCACATTTAATCTTTCGAATATCTCAAATTTAACGTCAGGATGGGTTTCTTTTCGAATTTCAATGGTACGCAAAGTTGCGTCTTCAACCTTTATTTGACTGTCCTTATCAAGTGTTTTAAACGTTTTCCCATCGAAATCAGATAGAACTCTCAATTTTCTTAATTTAAAGTCATTATTAATAAATCTAAAAAACGACCGAAGTCTCTGTTGCCCATCGATTATAGTAAACTTGCCGTCGTCCTCCTCTGCCAAGTAAATAACTGGAATCGGTATTTCTAACAAAACTGATTCAACCAATAGGCTAGCCCTCTTATCGTCCCATACATAATTTCTTTGAAATTCTGGATCGAGATTCAGATCACCACGTTGATATCTGCGATATAATTCAAAGATACTACGATCGTTTTTATCACTATATACTCTGCGTTTTTCTTGTGAAAGGTTTAGAGGTGCTTCTTCTTCTTCAATGTGCTCAATAACTTCTTCTTCTGTGACCTCCGAGGGCTCTTTGACAGGCAGCATGTTTGCATCATTCATATCGATCATCCGCTTATATTTATGAGGAAACACGCCGGAGATTAATAGTTTTGGATTCATTTTTGAACCAGTCAAGGCGCTACCATTTTGTATTGAGAATTTGCCTCACATAGTGAAACGGCGGCGGCGCACCCGCGCAGCAAGCATCGGGGTATTGCGATAAAAATAAGAGTACGTGTAACTTACAGGCCCTCAGAGGGAGCCTCCCTCTTTCCCCCCATCTCTGGCTTTGGAGCTAAAATCCTCTTTGCCTAACCGATTATTCCAGAGACTATAAGCTCAATTGCAAACCTTCTCCTCATATCGGTTAATTGTGTCGCAGCATAGCGATTACGAAAATATGAAACATGGAGCGCAAAGGTAGAGGGTTTGACCCTGGAAGTGGTCTTATAATAATATGTTATGGCTTCTCTCTCCCTTTCCAGACCTTGTCAGGACCTTCTCTAGGTGTCTAAGGCAATACATATAACTAACAGGTTGAGTCGGTAAGGTATGCCCGATAAAAGCCGTTAATCGAACAGAACGGTCTAAAGAATAAAAATTATATTAAGTTTTTACTTTCTCAACGTGGATCGTCTCGATTAGTTTTTTAAAAGTAGATTCACAACACTCTGACCCCGATATGATCATGACTATTTCTTTCGTTGTGGTTCCTAAATCATCTATTGGGTACCATGCTACAAATTTAGGTATTTTTTGTCTCTCACCTTCTGGGCCAAAACCTTCTAAGAGCTTAATCCCCACAAATCCAGTGCGGTTATCTATATTTTTATTGTAAAGCATCGTTGTCATGGGAAGTGATTCATTTCTTACAGTTATGGAGTTTGATAAGCTGTATATATCAATTGAATTGTCGGTGGTATCCCCATAAAGGGACCAACTAGTAGAAGTAGGGCTTAATCCAACGAATGATTTTATTTTTAAGCCGAAGTCATCACTTGAATAATCTGCGAATGGATCATAATAAACACTAACGTCTTTACGATCCGGCGTATAGAATGATACATTGTAGTCTCCTATCCTCAGTTGTACTTGCTCAGCCGTGACGATACTGCACAAGAGCAGAAATGCAATAGATAATATATAATATTTCATGCATACACCCCTAAATTGGTACACCGTCTTTGTCTAGCCATCTTAATACGGTGATCGATCCGGTACCCGTGCAGATGTTTGTTGGTTCAGTCCAAAGAAAATTATCACCGGCTTTTGCATATGTAGAATTTAGGCATATTAGCCCGTTTCCTATATCGGTTACAAACCCTTCAATGACAACCACAGTTAGTCCCTCACCAATTAGTATTCTTACGTTATCTCCCTTCTGTGGCATCTTGGCATCAGCCATAGTACATAGGATTGCTATCAATACGGTTGCTACTATCACTTTTTTAATCATTTGTTCCCTCCTCTGTTTGTTATTATCTGTGACAGTTCTTTAAGTCACCGATCTATTTCATAACCACACCTAAGGAGATACTTCCACGATTTCGATTTTAGTTCTATGACACTATAGAAAGCTTTAAGTAAAATGTCATAGAACTAATTGATATGCACAAAACCAACGCAGGGGAGAGAGCAAAGGCTCTGAAGAAGGAGGCCCAGGAGCTGGCTAGGAGAGCAAAGGCCCAGAAGGAAGCGGCGGCAACCATGAGAGCGGCCAGGGTTACAGTAATGAACCTTCAATCTATGGCAGCTAAGAGGCTCTCCCAGGCCCAGGCTCAGAGGCTGGAGGCCAGGCTGGAAGATCTCCAGGTATGGGAGCAGAAGAAGGTTAAGGATACCAAGAAGGGAGCAAAGGCTTACACTTACTACCTGGCCTCCTGGAGAGAGGGAGGGAAGCTAAAGAACGTTTACCTGGGCTCTTCCCAAAGGATGAGCAGAGAGGATGCACAGGAGAAGGCCAGGGCTCTAAAGAGGAAGGCCTTAGGGCTCTCTTCCCTTACCTCTCCTGCGAACGGTAATTAGTTCTATGTCATTTTTAGAGTTATGTACTATAATGACATAGAACTAA
>JAUPKU010000162.1 GCA_030837285.1 Thermoproteota archaeon
GGGGACTGGGCTTTTTGCAAGTCTTTCACTCTGAGAAAAAGTGTTAAATTCGATTTTGAATTTAAATGAATTGGTATGGAAAGGGACTGTTATTCATTATGAATTTTTGCACAGTTCTTCTATTGTTTTCTGAAACGATCTATAGAATACTAAAGGGAAAGGAACATATTGTTATTAAACGGCGAACGAGTGTCTCTTCCCTCAAGTTCTTCAACTTTGAACTTATACTTCTTTCTGTATTCTTCAATAGCTTCCAAGTCTGGATCCAAGCCAAGACCTGGCACAGTCGGTAAATCTATCCAGCCCTTGACCGGCCGGATGCTATGAGGCATAAACCAGCGACCTGTCTCTTCCTGAAACTTCCTGATAGTCGTGTTAGGATAACGATTACCATCAAAGAATTCCACAATCGTTCCATTAGGTGTTGAAGCGACACAGTGGGCACTAACAAGGCCTATTCCATGGGGACACATAGGGATATTAAAAGCTTCAGCCATACCTGCGACCTTCATGTACTCGGTGATCCCTCCGACTTTTCCGATGTCCGCTTGGCAGATTTCGATGCACCTTCGGAGAAAGAGCTCCTTGAAGCCGAATTTTGTATACTCGCTCTCTCCACCAGCAATTGGAATGTCTGTAGAGGCAGCTACCCTAGTATAGCCGTCGTAATCCTCAGCTACCACTGGCTCTTCGAGCCACCTCACATCGTAAGGCTCAAACCTCTTGGCCATACGGACTGCCGTACTCGTAGACCATCCATTATTAGCGTCAACCATGAGATCAACATTATTACCAACAGCCTCTCTTACCGCCTTAATTCTCTCGATATCTTCCCTCCAATCACGACGACCAACCTTCATCTTCACAGCCTTGAACCCCTCTTCCACCCAGTTCATCTGCTCTTTAACAAGCTGTTCATTACTTAGAGAGAGAACTCCTCCACTCCCATATCCCGGAACTCTGTCTCTGTACCCTCCGAGGAGCTTGTACACGGGCGTTTTAAGCTTCTTTCCTATTATGTCCCAGAGACCGATATCAATTTGGCTCATAGCAATTATTGCTGCTCCTTTCCTACCTTGATTGAAGCTTCGCCAGTACATCTTATCCCAAATCTTCTGAATGTTCACAGGATCTTCCCCTAGGACAGCAGGCTTCAGAAGAGATAACATATCTGGAGCAATTGCATAGGGGGTTATGCCAGTTATTGCCTCATCTGTGCGGATCTCTGTGAAAGTCCATTGGACTAGATCTCCACCATAGTTGATAGCGTCTTGAAAGAATGGTTTTGATAGAACTTTGCCCACAAGAGGCTCAGAGAAAGGTCTGATATCTGTTACTTTCAACCTCTTTTACCTCATTAATTGAGTAAGTGTTATGACGATATAAGACTGATTTCAATATTTTATTTGATTCATGCCACCAGCTTGGTAATCTTTATCTTGCCTTGTTTCTTCATAATTTGTTTGGTGGACCGAATTGAGTTTAAATGCTATTAGATTGATGCAATATGTTCATGCAGCACGGAAGAGATACCTGAAGACGTTGAATGAACTTCCTTGGGATGAGATAATCAAGGACAGGGGAGCTAGCTTTCCTTCAATAAGAGATATTCTTCTGCACTCACTTGACGTTGAGGATAGACTCATAAACTATGTCATTGCTAGTAAAGCCGAGACATGGGTTTCAGAAGACTTTGGGAAGTTCTCGACCATGAGTGGAATTCAACAGCGGATTGAAGAAGTAGAGAATAAAGTCGAAGCCTACCTAGCAAAGCTGTCCAAGACAGAACTTGAGAGAAAGATAACACTACCTTGGAGAAGAGATTCACCCATGATGTTGATGATTGAAGATGTTCTAGTCCAAGTGTCGATTGAGAATATCTCTCACCTCGGTGAGTTAATCGCCCTGATGTGGCAATTCGACAAGCAACCTCCCTTCCTCAGCTGGTCTGCTTTCCTCGAACAAGGCTCATAAACTACAACTTACATTTTTTATCTTAACAGCACCTTTTATTTGGAATTGACCTTAAAACTGACTTCTACAATCAAATGCTTTTCAAAACGTTGCATTAACTACACTCCCTGTAAAAGCTTAAGACATTAAAATATTAAACATTTTAGTGATCAAAATGAGAACGGTAACTGAGCCTGAAAGAAAGACACCTGTATTAGCGAACGTTGATGTGGCTATTGTTGGTGGTGGTCCAGCTGGGTTTGTCGCTGCTTTAGCTGCGAAGCAGGTAGGAGCTGACACTCTTCTTATAGAACGTTATGGCTATCTAGGTGGTTTGCTCACTGGTGGTTTCGTAACCAAGCCACAGGCTCCTATTGTAGGAGGTCTCCTGAAGAGATTTTTGAGCGTGCAAGAAAACTCGGTGGTGCTAGAGGTAATGTTAGATACAGGCTTCACGACGGGTCCTACACTGCCTTTATGTCACCTGTGGATCCTGAAACGATTAAGCGAGTTGCATTTGAAATGCTCGAGGAGGAAGGTGTGAACCTTCTGCTCCACTCGCCTGTCGTAGGCGTTGTCATTAGAACAAATAAACTAAAGGGGGTTATCATGGAGAATAAGTCTGGTAGGCAGGCGGTATTGGCAGACGTGATAGTGGATGCCTCTGGAGACGCTGACGTTGCTGCTTGGGCTGGAGCTCCCTATGAGGTCGGGCGAAGAGAAGATGGAGTGGCTCAGCCGATGACCATGATATTCCGAATGGGAAATGTAAATATTAACGAGTTAGTCAACTATGCAAGAGCGAATTTAGACGACTTTACTTTCACATACTTCCCAGATAAATCACCTATCTCCGCAGAGGAGCAGAAACTAAACATAGTCTTAGAAGGATTCATGAAGCTCCAGGTGAAAGCTGCGAGAGAAACTGGATACAATAGACCTAGAGTCGGATTGAATGTGAAGACGGAATAGGTGCTGGCGACGTATTCATAAATGCCACTCGGGTAACCGAGGGAAAAGAAGTCAACATACAAGATCTCAAAGTCTGAGATAGAGGTTAGACGACAGGTTAAAGAATGCGTCGACTTCCTGGAAAAATATGTCCTAGGATTCGAGAAAGCATACCTTCTCGACACTGCAACCGAGATTGGAGTCCGCGAGAGCCGCAGAATAATTGGAGAGTATTACTCTAACCATTGACGATATCTCAAAACAAAAGAAATTCGACGATATACTATCTAAGGGCTATGGCGTCATCGACATCCACGAGCTTGGCGGGAAGGAACTACGTTTCGACGCGGTAGATGAATTCCAAATACCATACAGATGTCTTGTTCCAAAGAAAGTCAATGGACTACTGGTAGCTGGACGATGTATATCTTGCGACCATGAGTCCCTCGGCACTCTCAGAACCATACCAGCCTGCATGTACACTGCCAAGCAGCCGGAGTTGCAGCGGTACTCTCAGCCAAACAAAAGATTACTCCGAGGAGACTCAACGTACAACAGCTTCAGAAGGCTCTGGCAGAGCAAAAGGTTGTGATATTCGAGAATATACTTCAAAAGATGAAACTGGCAACAAGTCCTAACTGATGAACCAGATCTAATCATAAACAAAACAAGATTAGAAGTCTTTGTCCATTATTATTCCATGTAAGCAGGCTAAATTTTAAATCAGTTCTTCATTTAATTGTAGGAGTATGAGTGCAATTAAGATGCCCAGAACCAAAAATGAGAAAGAAATTCTTGAGAGGCTAAGGGAGAGCATTGTAAATCTTGATGTTGAAGGAGTCCAAAAAGCCTGTGAACAAGCAATATCATCTGGTATCCCTGCTTATGATGTAGTAGTCCATGGAATGGCTAACGGGATGGAAGAAGTTGGAAAGAAGTATGAGGCAAGAGAATACTTCCTATCCGAACTCATCATCGCCGGAGAAGTTATGAAGGAAGGTATGAAGATTCTGGAGCCTCATCTCAAGACCCGAAAGACTAAGCCCGTAGGTAAGATTGTCATAGGCACTGTCAAAGGCGACATTCATGACATCGGAAAGAACGTTACTGTGACACTTCTTGGAGCAGCCGGTTTCGAAATAATCGACTTAGGTGTGGACGTTCCAGTAGAGAAGTTCGTGGATGCCGTCCGCGAGCATAAACCAGATATCCTAGCTATGTCCGCGCTACTTACGTTGACTATGCCTGAGATGGAAGCAGTCATAGAGGCTCTACGAAAAGCTAAACTTAGAGACAGAGTCAAGATAATAATCGGAGGCGCCTCAATAACAGCAGAGTACGCAAAAAAGATTGGAGCTGACGCTGGAGTCAGAGAAGCATTTGAAGGAGTAAAAGTTGTTAAAGCTTGGAGTTGAAAGTAGATGAATCCCAGAGAGAGTATGCTAGCAGCCTTCAGTGGAAAGAAGGCTGACAGGATCGTCTGGCAGCCCAGACTCCACATTTGGTACGAGGCAAACAAGAAGCAGGGGACGCTTCCCAAAAAGTACAGTGGAAAAGAGATTCTAGAGATTTATGATGATTTAGAGGCTATGCCTCGTTCATATCATTTCTACAACTCAACCATCAAATGCAATGAAGGAAACGATGCGGAATTGTGGGTCAGGAATGATCGGGAAGCTGTCTTCACCAAATATATCACTCCTAAGGGCGAGCTAAAAGAAGCTCGGAAGAAGACGGTGTACGGAGCAGCATCCTACGTGACTGAGTACCTACTTAAAGACGTAGAAGACTTCAAGGTTTTAACATACGTTCTAGAAAACCAGACTTACGAATTCGATAAAAACCTCTATGAGGATGTAAAAGCAAGAATTGGTAATAGAGCAGCCTCCACAGTAAATCTTCCTCATGTTCCACTACAGAGCCTCTTCATAAACTATATGGGATTTGAGAAGGCCGTTATCGCCATGTGGAAACATCAGAAAGAGGTGGAAAGCCTCCTCAATGCGATAGAAGAAAATCACAATAAAATGATGAAGACCCTGATGGCTTCGCCGATCGAGATTGTGAACTTCTCCGCGAATATCCACCATGACCTTTGCTCACCGCCTCTATTCAAAAAGTACATCCTACCATACTATCAACGCGCGACAAAAGATCTTCATTCGACAGGAAAATTCACTACCTCTCACTGGGACGGTAGGGTAAGTCTTCTACTCCCATTCGTAAAGGAAACTGGACTTGACGGGATTGAATGCCTGACACCGAAGCCCATGGGAGATGTAACCCTTGAAGAACTGCATGAAGCGTTAGGTGACATGATTCTAGTCGACGGAATTCCAGCTAACCATTTTCTCCCCTGGGTCAACAACAGAACGTTAAAGGAATTCACTTTAAAACTCTTGAACACATTTAAACCACATCTCATCGCCGGAATATCAGATATGCTTCCTCCGAATGGAGACATAGAAAAGGTCAGATTCGTAGGAAAGATAGTTAACGAATACGAACTATAGTGAGATGAAGCCCACGCCAGACAGAACTAAACTCCAAAGGAATGGAAGCACTCCGTTTTTATTCTATTTTTTACGATTTTCCTGTATTCCTTCACCAAGTCCTCAAATCCAAGCGATATTAGCAGGTAACAGAGAATTTCATCGGCTTCAACATGAGCCTTCTCAACATCAGAATTGACCTGTTGTATCCTCAGCTTCTTGAACGGAAGCTTCAATTTTTCTTCTCTGTTTATTACGAATGCTGAGTTGGGACTCCGCTTCCCTCTCCATTTATTTCACCCTTGGCTTTTTGTGTTGTATCTCTGAGCTTTCCATTGTTGATGAGTTGTATAAGCGTATAAATTATATTATGCACATTAACTACATTATGTGGGTTTAGTACTATTCTTGCTGTTTTCGAGGTCGTTTTGTCGGATTTGTTGTTTTGGAATTTGTCATTCATGTAGTCTCTATGCACCTCAGTCATTTCTTTCTAAGATGGTCTAACATCTTCAATATCGTGCGGGCAATACATCTCTATTCAATCTTCGAGGAGTATCGAATGTTTGGAAGAATGCAGATTCCGTTCAAGTATACTTATGAGAGTGAGAATGAAGTGGAAAAATTCGTTCTTAACAGGGTAGGTAAGAAATAATTATGCTTCAGGAAAAATCCTAGTCTTTATAAGTAACCAAGTGGACGTATAACATTGTTATTAAAAGGTAGATCTCATATGACCAAGATTCACAATAATGTCTTAGAGACAATAGGGAACACTCCTCTGGTTCAACTGAATAGGATTACAGAGGGGTTAAAATGCACTGTATTGGCGAAACTTGAATCTAGAAACCCAGGAGGCAGTGTTAAAGATAGGATATGCTTCAGCATGATAGTCGAAGCGGAGAAGCAGGGGCTGATCAATGAGAAAACAGTGATAATAGAGCCCACTAGCGGAAACACAGGAATAGGCTTAGCTATGGTCTCTGCAGTGAGAGGGTATCGTCTTCTCCTCACCATGCCTGAGACTATGAGCATAGAACGACGAAATCTCTTGAAAGCTTATGGTGCAGAGTTAGTTCTAACACCAGGCGCTGAAGGGATGAGAGGAGCCATCAAAAAGGCTGAGGAGCTTGCAACAGCTACTCCCAATTCCTTCGTTCCACAGCAGTTCAAGAACTTGGCAAATCCCAAAATTCATCGAGATACGACTGGACCTGAAATCTGGAGGGATACCGATGGGAAGATGGATATCCTTGTAGCTGGAGTTGGAACTGGTGGCACAATCACAGGAATAGCTGAGTACATAAAACCCCTCAAACCCCAGTTTAGGGCAATTGCAGTGGAGCCTTTCAATTCTCCCGTTTTAAGCGGTGGTAAGCCTGCTCCTCATAAGATTCAGGGTATTGGTGCTGGATTTATTCCCGACGTTTTGAAGCTTAATTTGGTTGATGAGATCATTAAAGTGAAAGATGAGGATGCTATGGCGACTGGGCGTCTCCTTGCGACGAAGGAGGGACTCCTTGTTGGGATCTCCTCTGGAGCGGCTGTCCACGCTGCCTTAGAGGTGGCTGGGAGAGTAGAGAATAAGAGTAAGCTCCTTGTAGTAGTTCTTCCTGATACTGGAGAGCGCTATCTTAGTACTCCGATGTTTCAAGAGTTATAGAGAAATAAGAGATAATAGAAAAGAGAAGTAAAGCTAGTAAGAGGCACTGTAGGATGAGTGGCGGAGTTAAGGTTGAAAAGAAACAGCAAGATGGCGAGGCAGAATCTTATGCTTGGACGCCGGAACAGTCTTTAGAGATGATGTTGAAGGGACTTGAGGTAGCGGATAATAAGTGGGTTGAAAGTGGATTACCGAAGCTTGTCGATGAGATCGCAGAGGATTATGAGAAGTACGGAGGCATAAACCATATTGAGGGAAGAGATTTACCCTTAAAGCAGGCTGTTATAGGAGTGCTGGAGGATTTATTAACTGTAGTTTTTCCCGGATACTTGGGAAAGGCGGAAATAACCAAGTCGAATACAAAGTACTTCCTTGGAAACATCCTTAACTCGATCCACTCTAATCTCGTAGATGAGGTGGAGAAGAGCCTAAAATACGCTTGTAGGCGAATTAAAGAATGCCCTGAAGACGTATGTCTAAAAAGAGCACATGTTGTTGTTAAAGAGTTTCTCCAAAAGCTTCCGGAGATTAGAACTTTAGTCAGAGGAGATATTCAAGCAGCTTATTATGGTGATCCAGCGGCTAAGAGCATTGACGAAGTGATACTGAGTTACCCCTGCGTTTTGGCTATAGGCACTTACAGGGTTGCTCATGAACTCCATGTTGGGGGAGTTCCACTTGTACCTCGAATAATGAGTGAATACGCTCACTCAATAACAGGCATTGACATACATCCAGGCGCTAAGATTGGTAGAAACTTCTTCATAGATCATGGAACTGGAGTGGTTATCGGCGAGACTACTGAGATAGGTGAAAATGTTAAACTTTACCAGGGGGTCACCCTCGGGGCATTAAGCTTTCCGAAAGACGAGAGAGGTAGGATAATTAAGGGGAGGAAGAGGCATCCCACCATCGGAAACAACGTGATCATCTATTCTGGAGCCACCATTCTAGGTGGAAAGACGGTGATAGGGGATGATGCAGTCGTGGGCGGAAACGTCTGGATAACATCCTCAATTCCAGCTGGCATTGAAGTGACAATAACCCCGCCTGAACTTCACTATAAAAAGAACAATTTGGTTGAAGAATACACATTTGAGATTTGAAGGGGTTGAAAGAGAATGACTGTTAAAAGAGTCTATATAGACTATGCAGCCACAACGCCTTTAGACCCAAGAGTTCTAGAAGCTATGACTCCCTACTTCTTAGACTTCTATGGAAATGCCTCTTCAAGCCATACTCTTGGTCAGGAGGCAAAGCTAGCTCTAGAAAACTCAAGAGTCAAAGTCTCTCAACTCATGGGAGCAAAGGCTGAAGAGTTGATATTTACCGGCAGTGCCACGGAATCAAATAACCTCGTCACTAAAGGCCACGCATTTGCTCAGGGAAAGAAGAAGGCGCACATAGCGGTTTCTTCCGTTGAGCATGATTGTGTCCTCAACTCCGCCAAATGGTTGAAAGAAAATGGTTTCAAAGTTGACTTCATCCCTGTGGACAAGTATGGCTTCGTAAGAATGGACAAGTTGGAGGAAATCCTAAAGAAGGGAGTAACCCTTGTTTCGGTTATTCATGGAAACAACGAGATTGGAACAATCAACCAGCTTGAGGAGATCGGAAAAATCTGTCACGAGTATGACGCCCTCTTCCACAGCGACGCGGCTCAAAGCTTCGGGAAAGTTCCTATTAACGTTGAGGATATGAATGTTGACTTATTGACCGTTAATGCGCATAAACTCTATGGGCCGAAGGGAATTGGAGCCCTTTATATGAAGAAGGGAGTGAAGCTGGAACCGCTGCTGCACGGTGGGGGGCATGAATTCGGGCTTCGGTCGAGCACTGAGAATGTACCGGGAATAGTGGGATTCGCTAAGGCGGTGGAGCTCAGAATGATTGAGATAGAGAGCGACACCAGAAGATCAATTGAGATGAGGGATAAACTCATAAAAGAAGTTTTGAAAATCGATGAGACTTATCTAAATGGACATCCGACGATGAGGCTGCCTAACAACACTAACTTCAGATTCAGCTACATAGATGGAGAAGGCTTGGTCACAGGCTTGGACATGGAAGGCATCTCTGCCTCCTCTGGCTCAGCGTGTTCCTCGCATTCAACTGAGCCTAGCCCAAGTCACGTGTTGTTAGCTATTGGATTAGACGGAGTGAAGGCAAGGGGAAGTCTTCGGATTAGTCTGGGCAAGTATAATACGGATGAGGATATTGACTATGTCTTGGAAGTTCTGCCTCGTATTGTGGAGGGACTCAGGAGGATTTCGCCGCTGACTCCCAAGGATAAGAAAAGAACCTGCTGATATTGGCTTACTTGTGGTTCATGCTCTGGTATGCTGATTTCTGAGGACTTCGTTTATGACTTTCTGAGGTCCTTGTTCTTGAAGTGATTTTGAATGATTTTTGCAAGGTTTTCTAGACTATTTTTCAATTTCTGGATGACCTAGATGTGGATGATTTTGATTAGCTTTCGAATTAAATTGTAGAGCTAAGAATGGCTTTATCACTTCTGACGTGTGTTTTCGCTTGTGAGCTTTTTATAGTGGTTACTTGAGAGATATTTTTTCCAGAAAGCTTCTGTCTTTGAAATTCCCTCGGCGGATCCCGTCAGTATGTGGCATATTTTTCCGTCATTGTATTCTAGGAAGACTTGGGGGATGAGGTAGTCTTCTGTCCAATCGCCGTATTCTTCAACTAGGGTATCAGCTACTTTTAGTTGACTTGGAACTTCTATGTCGAGAATGCGTAGAGATACTCTCAGTTTCTTCGCTATATCCTTACAGTTTTGAAGGGAGAGAGGGACGCAATGTGGACACCAATTGGCTAGGACTATTGTTATACATTTAACCGACATTTCAAAGCTTTCCCTTTAAGGTCGACTGAATCCGAGGAAGGAAGAAATAGAACTGTTGCTCTGTTACATATAACCATAATGTATTTTGACACTCGTCCATCCGAGTTTTAAGATGTGGTTTCCTCACTATCCTAGCTTATGGGAAATGGTTAACTCCTAGTTCAAATAAGATAGCAGATAAAAATAATGACAAACCAGGTGATTGGGTTTGTTTAAGTTCACATCCACAATTGAGAGGCTATACATTGGCCAAGACAGGATTCCCGTCCTCCTCTTTTATAAAGAGGGCTCTTCAAAGCCTGTGGTTTTCTGTCAGCATGGTCTTCTCGGCGATAAAAGGTACACTCTGAGCACTTGTCTTAGGCTGGCTGACTCAGGTTTTCTGGCTATTTCCATGGACGCTAGAGATCATGGTGAGAGGATGGAGTCGCGCTTCTGGCAGAGGCTTCGGATGAATATGCCAAGCTTCTTTTTCCCCATCTTATTGGGTACGGCGAAGGACGTTGGAAAAGTAATAGATTACTTAGAAGAGCGTGTTGAGGCAGATGTTGAGCGAGTCGGTATGATGGGAGTCTCCATGGGCGGCTTCATCACCGTTCTATCTGTCACCCTTGAAGAGAGAATCAAGGCTGCCGTGTCAGTCTTGGCAGGCGCAAATTATGGGATCCTCATGAGAAGACAGCTGCAAGAGAAGGGACTTAACGAGACACTCGGATTGGCAAATGAGTCTTTCACTGACTTCGATGAGCATTCAAAGGAGTTTGTTGAGGATTATGATCCCATTAACCATGTTAACCGTTTCAGACCTATACCTCTATTGCTCCTCAATCGTGAGAGAGATCACCTAGTTCCTCTAGAATGTGCGACCTCCCTCTATGATGCCCTGCAACCAACATATAAAAAAACGCTAGATAAGCTGAGACTCAAAGTGTACCCCGGAGTCGCACATGAATACAGTCAGGAGATGGAAATGGAGGTCATCGAGTGGTTTAAGGTGAACCTTTAGGAGAGTCTGAAGTCTCATGATAGTGAAGACAGATTCCTTGCTTTGTATTACGTGAAGAAGGGTCTTCTGTTTTCAACAGCCTTCATGAATAGCTGCTTCAGATCTTCGTCGGAAGCCCCAGCTCTCATTGGCGTTAGAAAGTTTATGAGGTTGTCTGTTCTGAAGAGGCATGGCTTGAATTTCCCATCTGAAGTTATCCTCAACCTGGTGCAGTTACTGCAGAATCTCGAGTTATGCATTGGTCTTACCACTTCGACTTCGCCACTTCCCAAGAAGTATTTTCTACGATTCTGCATTCTACGGACAGTTGTTCTCTCAGCAGCCTTCTTAAGCTCAGCCTCTATTCCAGCCAGGTCTGAATGAAACTTCTTGTAATTTTCATCTTCATCGTTAGGCGATTCAAACTCTATCAGCTGGAGGATAAAACCGTTCTTCTTGGCAAAATCGATCATACTCCAAATATGATCCTCGTTAATCCCCTTCAGAACGACCATGTTGATTTTTATCGGAGATAGTCCGACTTTGGACGCCTCTTTCACACCTTCTATGACCTGATTTAGAACGTCGATGCCAGTTATTGTCGTGTAAGTTTCGGGCTTCAAGGTTGCGAGGCTGACGTTAACCCTCTTTAAGCCATTCTCTTTCAATTCTTTTGCAAGTCGCTTGAGGTGATGCCCATTTGTAGTGATAGCAACTTCTCTTACAAGGGGAATGCTGCTGACTCTGCGGACTATCTCCACTACTTCTCTCCGCAGAAGAGGTTCTCCTCCAGTTAGTTTGACATTTCTTAGCCCAAAAGAGGTGACTATCTTTGTGACTCTCTCTATCTCTTCCGGAGTCATCTCGGTGGAAGCCTTATAATTCTCTCCCTCCTTATGGCAGTAGAAGCAGTTCAAGTCGCATCTCTGGGTTATGGACATTCTTAGATTGCTTATAGGTCGACCATAAGGATCATTTATCATATAAAGAACTTCCACAATGGCTTAACTGACAAATTACCCTTTCATGTATCTTCAAAATCCCCTTTATTTTAACCTTTACGAATTGTTAACAGTTACCAATTGTTTGATTGGTACAAGTTCTTTTTCCTCATACGAATGATACTAAAGTATCTTGATGAGCTTCTGTTCTACGTACGGACGTTTGGGTCGAGAGGAATCCGTTAGCTTCAACATACCGTAATTGTATATTCTGAAGTCGAGTTTCTCATACAAATTCTTCGCGGACTCATTATGATCAAGCATTCTAATCCTTAGGACCTTTATTCCACCCTTCGATTTGTTCTAAACATTTTACCAATAATTGTTCTCCAATGTCTCTTCTGCGAAACACAGGCAAACATACAAGTCATCGTGCTCTAGATTCAGGGTTTATCCTATCACAGATTTATGAACAGTCATACACTTTAATGATTGAGAATGAAAGCGATAATAATGGAAAAGGTACTCTTGCGCATAACCAGCATACTCTCCAAAATATTCCCTTCCAAAAGCGCTGATTCGATTATATAAACGGGGAGTAAGCTCTTTGTCCCTTATCAATTCAAACTCTGGGAAATTACCGTAGTAATAGTTAGATACGATTCTTTTGACCCAAACGTCTATCGGGAAAGCTTCTAATTTTTCCAGTGAAAAGAGAAGGATGCAGTCTGCTACTTTATGTCCGACTCCTGGGAAGCATAGAAGCTGCTTTTTCGCTTCTCCATAAGATAACTTCTTCAACGCTTCAAAGTCGAAGTCGCAATCTTCTATCATCTTAGCCGCCTCGCGCACGTATCTTGCTCTGAAACCTAGTTTACAATCCAGAAGCTCACCCGCCGTAGCCTCTGCCAAGCTTTTCTTACTAGGAAAAGTGTAGAAAGTCAAACCGTCATAAGCGATTTTCCTCCCAAATCTTCGTGAAAGATTCCATACCATCCCTCTCACTCTAGAAATGTTCGAGAAGGTAGCGCAGATGTAGGAGATGAAGCACTCCCAAGGATCTTGGCGTATAATACGAAGCCCGTAAAGTTCCTCAACGGCTCTTTGGACGATAGCATCTCGGCTTATCCTCGTAATAACTAGAGGAAGATCATCATCTAATCGAAAATAATTGCGAATAAAGTCAATGTCTCCATTTTTCTGGGATATCTCGAAGATTGGTTTTTCACCCTCTTGTTTCAGTTTTATAATCGTTTCTCCAACTATTCCATACCGACAATCATTTTTCTTCTCCCAGCGGAAGACCTGTCCACAGTCAAGCGTGTGTTCCAGGTTAAATGGTGTTGCCTTCTCATTCAACATCAAATGCAAACGGCTTTTCCTCGTCTCCCAACTATCATATTACAACTATCTTCGATGAGACCTTTTATAGCCACTAGTTCTTCATTCCCTTAATCTTTTTAGTTGCATCTAGGCTTTCCTTCATTATTTGATAGCCATAAACCACTATGTCTCGGAAGACATCCGAATTTCTGAATTCTGAGAGAAATAAACGCCATCCTGCCATGTAATACGCTTCATAGTATTTAGATATTTGTGAGAAGCCTTGAGATTCAAGTTCTTTGCGTATCTTCGTTCTATTCCACGACCATACTTCTTGTGGATCATCTATTATCTGGGTGAGTAGACGCGTAGGCGTCGGTGATACTCTCCAACACATTCTTCTAATAACTACCCATAAGTCAAATCCCATCCTGTCGATTATGCTCATGGGCAATGATTCTAGGAAGGACTCTAATTCCAAGATCTTATTGTAGTCAATGTTCCGAATGGCTTCAGGAGAGGGCTCATTAAATTCAGGGAAATATCCAATCATGGCTAGTACATCTCTACTTCTTGGCGGCACGTAAAGAGGGTCTTTAGCAAGGTCATTCAACAATGTAAGTTGTGTACGAGGAATGTGAATGTACTTTCCAGTACTCCTAATGAATAGCTCTTCGAATCTTCTGGAAGTCTGCATCGCCTCAGAGAAAGCAGTATTGCCTTGCGAGAACATGTTCGTTCCCTCTTTTAGCATGACATGGATATCTATGTCGCTGAGTCCTGGAACATAGTCCACTGGTGAATGCCATTGTTTAATCGCTGATCCTTTGGCATAGACGTAAGCTATCTTATTTCCAAGTATCTCTTCTAAAATTTCAGTCCAGACCAGCAAAGACCGTCTAACATCAATTTTTGCCTTCTCTAGAAGATCATCAAATTCATCCATGAAATCACCTAACTGAAATTCATTTAAACAGATTATAAGTCAATCTATTATTACGAGAAATTATTCTTTAAACTCAAAAGAACGGGAAGCTGAAGACATGGATTCATTTCAGAAACAAGGAGATATTTAAAGCGGTCTTGCAGAGAATAACTTCTAGTTCATCTATCTTACACTCTTTGTCTGAACGATATCCTGTATCTTGTTCGTTCTCAATTCGTCAATTCTATCTTCTACATGCTCTGCCATTGTATTTAACATAAGTGTGAGATTTTGGAGTTCCTTCTTAAGTCGCTTTAGAGCCTCTATCTTCTCTTCTATGGAAGCGTCACCACTAAGGAGTAACAATCTAATAGCAGGCATAAACGTCATAGGCATCTCAGCTTTCTCGATAATTTTAAATTCAGTTAAAGAGTTCAAGATCCAGCTTCTAACCGACGAAGCCATGTCAAGATGCTTCTCAACAACCTCGCGGAACACTTCTTTCCCTCTCTCAGTTATCGTATAGACTTTTCTTCTCTCCTCATGATGCCAAGCTCCCTTTACAAGTCCCTTCTTTTCAAGTTCTTTAAGAGTCGGGTACATCCCTCCGGCGGTAGGTTTGATCATTCCGAGGGTTAACTCATTTATCCGCTTCATCATATGATATCCGTGTAGAGAACCTTTGGTCAACGCAAACAAAATTGCGAGTTTCAAGTAGCCTCTCTGCATCTGTTCTTGCCAGAGAGAAGCTATTTCTTCTGGCGTTGAGTCCATAATGTAAGTCTCCATTATTGGTGACTAAAGATGCATATGTAAGGACGTAATATATAAGAAAGATATATATTCGTCTTTACAGTTAAGTTCCGAGAACAGAATTACGTCTCATTATTCTTTAGGCTGGGTCTGATAATCTTTGGAGAGTGTAAATGCCAATAATAGGAGATCATGGCTAGTAACTGTGGCGTCAATTCTGCTAGTCTTGTTTGTCTTAGTTGAGTTTTTTTCTAACATAGGTTGGTCGAGTAGTTTAACTTCAAATCTCCAGTATCCTCTCAACAAGATTGTCAGTATCTCAATAATTGTGACAAGTCTACTTGGGATATATGGGCTGTCAAATCGTATCAGATTGGGCAGTTACTTCGCATTATTAGCTTCAGTATTTCAGGTGGTTTTAGCCTTACTTTTCATTCTAGGAGTTGCTGGTTCATCGAGTTTGCGCTTTATTTCTCTATTTCAAGCACTCGTTTCACTGGCACTCGGTCTAGTGACGACTGTATTCATCTTCAAATTAGTGGAATACTCTCAAGTGACCAGATTCGCGTCAGATCTTTCAGTTCCCAATCCACAATATACTGAATACCCTCTTGAAATCGTTGATCTGACTAAGATATATGATTTAGGACCTACTCAAGTAGCTGCGATTAACGGATTGAACCTAAAAGTAAGGAGAGGCGAGTCAATTGCTATCATGGGTCCGTCCGGAAGTGGCAAATCAACCCTGCTGAATCTAATCGGCGCGTTAGATAAGCCTACTTCAGGTCACATCTATATTGATGGCGTTGACATTTCTACCCTTGACGATCTTGGTCTTGCAAAGCTCAGGAATGAGAAGGTGGGCTTCGTTTTCCAGTCTTATAATCTTATCAACAGATCTAGAGTCCTGCGGAATTTGGAGTTGCCAGCAATGGTTAAAGGTCATTCAAAAGATGAACGTCTTAAAAAAGTTCAGAGTCTACTTCAAACAGTAAACCTCAACGATAAGATTAACAGAAGACCTAAAACTCTTAGTGGAGGAGAGCAGCAGCGTGTAGCAATAGCGAGAGCATTGATGAATGACCCTCCAATTATATTAGCTGATGAACCAACTGGTAATTTGGACTCAAAGACAGGTCATGAGATAATGGCTTTCCTGAAAAAAACAAGTTTAGAGAAGAATTCAACTCTCATCATCGTTACCCATAGTCGAGAAGTTGGAGAGATGACTGATAGAATAATCAATATTCGAGATGGAATAATTGTCAAAGAGGAGAGGTTGAAATAAAAGATGAAAAATCCAGAAAACAAACGGTCAATTTCCTTGGTCTTTATAATTTGTTTAAGCCTCTTAGTTGCTAATAGCCCTCCAGTCGTTCGAAGCCAAACTTCCGCAAATATTTCAATAATCAAAACCATTTGGGGAACGAATCTGAATACTCCTACAGAAGCTTACTCTGGTGACCAAGGAGATTCACTGACAATAGAAGCTAAAAACTTATTATCCACAAATATTACAGGAATCACAGCAACACTCGTAGTGAGTTATCCCTTTTCAGATCAGTACGGAAATCATGTTTTGAATGCAACTGGCGCACCCGTGGTCTACGGAACCAGTCCAGTTCAACAAGTGGGACAGACTGGTGAAATTAGTCCTAAAGGCCTCTTCACAATCATTTTCTCTAGCATAAACATAGACGAAAATGCTGTTGCGAAAACCTATGAGTATAATGTGACCATAAACTATGATGTAAAACCAACCTATAATTCCAGTTCTGAGATTTTCAATATCAAGCTTGTAGTCTCTAGGGCTTCTAGTACAATTACGTGCTCTGTGTCACCTCAAATCATTGAGAAGGGAAAATCCGTGGACGTGACTGGAGCAATAACTCCAGTACGCGAAAATATAGCGGTCTCACTACTCTACAAGATGTCAAATGGTACAATTATTAACAGGACTGTGACAACAGCCACAGACGGTTCCTATACGGATTCGTACCAGCCAGATTATGAGGGAACCTGGAATATCAATGCTAGCTGGACAGGGGATTATCGATACAAAGAAAGTTGGTCATCATCATCATTTCGAGTGATGTTTCCAGTTTCGTTGAAAGTGCTAACGTCTGATAGAAGGCTTGTGGGAGGGATGGATAATTATTTCAATATGTCTCTTATCAATGATGGCAGTTCGTTGCTCTCCTCAATAGACGCGACTCTAACACTATCAGCTCCACTAGTACTTCATAGTGATAATCAATGGACTTTTGAAAGTCTAGATGTCAACAATTCAATAATTATTCCCATTAAGATATTCTGTCCCTCAACAAGTATTGGATCTACGTATCAGGGGCAGATTCAGGTCACTTATAGAGACACATATGGGCAGAGTCATACATACACGCTTCCAATAGGACTTATTATCATAGGACGAGTAGACTTAGTTGTATACGGAAAGTCAATCAATCCCTACTCACCAAGTCCAGGATCAAAAGTGACATTTACAGCAACAATTTTGAACAGAGGAAACGTCAAGGTAATGTACGCCAATGTATCGCTCTTATCTAATCCTGTCTTAGAACTGTTAGATCAGAGTACAACATACATTGGAGAGATTGATGAGAACTCGCCAATGCCTTTCACAGTTTCAGCGACGATTAATTCTAATGTCTTGAACGGAACGTATCCTGTTATGATGACTTTCTACTATCAGGACGATCAATATCGTGATTGTAATCTCACTATTTCTATGTCATTGCCTGTTACTAAAACTCAGTCGGGACAGAATAACACGTCAACTAATCCGGGGATAATGGCTTTCCTTAAAGATAATGGACTAACTATTGCTGCTTTGGCTATTGCGTCTATCAGTATCTTATTCCTCTACAAACGTCGGCTAAATCATTCTAAGGACGCGTCGACGAGAAGGTAAAAATGAATCTTCTTGAAACTTTCACCCTTGCCTTCGAAGCTCTAAAAGAACGCCGACTGAGATCAACGCTTACAATACTCATGGTAATTATGGGTGCAAGCCTTATTGTAGCCCTTGACGGGACGGGAAATGGCTTCACTGCCTTCATAGACAATCAATTCAGCACTCTTGGTTCGAATATAATTATTATTCAGCCACGATCTTCGAGCTTCAAGATGGACACAACAACAATCGACGCGATATCTGACATTGAGGGTGTAAGTGAAGTCATACCTTTCATCCAGCAGATTTCCTCGGTGTCTTCAGGTAGTGAGGATCAATCGGTCGTCATCGTGGGGGTGGATCAATCTAAGCTACCCATCTTATTTCCCACGATTAGTCTACAAAGTGGTGATTACGTTGCTTCTTCTGACAGCATTGGAATACTACTTGGCAGTGAGGTCACTCACTCAGATAGTGCTTCCGGGCCTTTTGCGACTATTGGTCAGACAATTATGATGAAGTATCAGAGATACGAGGGACAGAAGCCTATTGTTAGCCAACTAGCTTTCAGTGTAAGAGGAACGTTGAATACTATTGGGAGCAGTATTGTCCCAGTAGACCAGATGGTCTTCATATCTCTTTCATCTGCTAATAACTTCTTTGACAGAGGGAGTGTTTATGATGGAGTTTATATGATAACCGGAAGCTCTGACACTAATAGTGCGGTTCAGAATAGAATACGTAACCGATATAGTAGCGACATTACGATAACATCTCCCCAAGCCATTGCCAACGTTATTGACAATATTAAAGGTGGAGTTTACCTCTTCATTAGTATTGTAGCATATGTCTCGCTATTAGTTGCCTCAGTCGGAATAATCACCACGCTGCATACGTCCATGATGGAACGAACCAAGGAAATCGGCTTGCTAAAGGCCATTGGCTTCAGCAACACGCTTGTATTGACACTCTTCCTTAACGAGGCGACAATCATTGGAATTATAGGCGGCTTCATCGGTCTTGGATCTGGAATAGGCCTTTCGTTTCTAATGAGCAATTTCGTTGGGGGAAGTTTCAGAATAGGTGGTGAAGGTGTCCAAATCATTCCATGGTTCAGTCCAACTACACTCTTCACCACTTGGCTTCTATGTGTAGGACTTAGTATGATCTCCGGCTTCTACCCAGCCTGGCGTGCGTCACGTCTAGACCCTGTTGTAGCGCTGCGACAGGAGTAGACAACAGTATGTTGTTTCAGAATGTTGAATGAAATAATATTCTTGATTTCATTTTGTTAAGACATAAATCTTCCATTACTGAAATTTCATTGAAATAATCAATGGTTTTAGCAAGATTTCTCAGTTTTAAGGTTTTGGACAACTATAAGAACAAGCCATTCTTTCTTTTACCATATATGGAGGAGATGTCTGCGTCAAGAATCCTCAAAGAATCAAAGACAAAGGTAATAGTAATCACGGGTTCCCCGGGTGTTGGCAAATCGACTGTCTCCAAGGCTTTGGCGGATAAGCTTGAGGCATTATACGTTAGTCTCACTGACGTTGTTAAGAATGAAAAACTCACTCTGAGATTTGACGAGCAGAGAGATACATTCATTGCAGATTTAAATAGACTTTCAAAACGGGTTGAGGAGATTATAGGTGATGCACCCGGAGATGTCATAATTGAGGGACACTATGCCCCCGATGTGGTTCCTGCCAGTTTAGCCTCCCATGTATTTGTTTTGAGATTTGATCCTGACAGTCTTAGGACTAGACTTGAGAAGAGAGGATACAGCGAGAAGAAGATATTGGAGAATATTGAGTCTGAAGCATTAGATATCTGTCTAGTAAATGCTATCGAGAGGTATGGCGAGGATAAGGTGGATGAAATAGACGCAACACAGAGGACTGTAGAAGAAGTAGTCGAGGAGATAACTCAAGTCTTAGGAGGCCGTAGGCCGATGAAGGTAGGAAAAGTGGATTGGCTTGGCAAGATGGAGTTGGAGGGGCGACTAGAGGAATTTCTCAGCAAACTTAACTGGGTATAACATCTATTTTCTTAAGAATTTGTCTGACTTACTGAGAACATCTCTCTTAGTGATTAGTGTTACTCCTCTCTTGTTAGAGTAGGCTTTGGCGTGGTCACTGAAACGCTCTGCGACTATGATGGGATTTGGTAAATCAGTATCTTCAGAGGCTTTGTCAACTTTTATTATGATATCCACGCCGACGGTTCTATCCCAGTCTTTTATCAGAACTAGGCGCTCGTCCTTGCTTGTCTTTATTATTAGGTCGAATGTGTGGAGAAGACCGGAGAATCCTTCGAATCTGGCGTTATAGTCTACGGTGTAGCCCATTCGATGGAAGTACTCTGCTGCTAATGATGTTAAAGTCTTCTCAGCCATGATCCTCTCCTCCCTTTATCTATGACAAATGTAGACTGATAGGAATTTACTATTTGTGTAATTAAGCTTTTAATAGGCTGTTTATGTGTGTGAGTAGGCGTTTATTAGACGCTTCATTCTTCTAGAATTGTGATTAACAGAGAGTTTACGTAATATTGTGGGAAATGGTGGAGTTATGACTAGCTCGAGGATGTCTGATCCCTATATGATTATCCAGTGTTATTCATGCGGGGAGCTTCTTCTGGCTAAAGGGGGGCAGAAGACTAAGCTATGTACTTACTGTAATACTAATCTGAACCTGTTGAGGGTGAGGATTTTGGCTAGGGCGCCGACTGCCAGGGCCGCGTCAAGAATAGTAATAGCGCTAAAAGACATGAAAAAGTAAGCGTGGTAGTTTAAATAAAAGTCCTCCAATTATCCATATCTGATTAAAAATAGTATGGAGAAATAGAAGTTGTCCGATACTGGTAGGAGGATGTTCTTTGAAGAATTTTCGAAGCTGCTGAGGAAGCCTGTTACTGTTATCATGATGGATGGGAAGACGTATCTCGGCAACTTGGAAGGCTACAGTCCCGAGACGATGAGCATTTGTATTACAGACGCTAAAGATAGTGAGGGTAAGAGTATTCCTCGCGTTTTCCTTAATGGTAGTGTTGTCTCTCAAATCTTGGCGGTTGCGAAGCCTTTTGATTTGAAGGGGCTTGCTGATAGGCTTGAGCGGGTTTTCCCCAGAATGGTGAGGTTCTATGATGATATTGGGGTAATTGTTGTGATGGATAAGATTAGGGTGAACGCTGGGGGAATCCTTGAAGGCTCTGGACCTGCTGCTGAGAGGGTTCAGAGAGTATATGACGAGTTCACTAAGGATAGTGGGAAAGCTTAAACCGGTCCGAAGGTTTCCTCTCTTCTTTTTGTCTCGATAAGTCCAAAAGACTTTAGAATTTCGGTGACATGTTCTGCTGTCTTGTCAACGTCGTTTATGTTAATTTCTAGGTTTAGAATCTTCTTGAGGAAGGATAGGATTGTCTTGGCAGCTGAGATATCGGGGGCTGCTCCGAGGGTTTCAACTAGTATTGAGAAGCCTTTCATGCCTCTTATTTTTGCCAGGCCTATTAAGAGGCCGGCTACTCCGTAGATCTCTCCTTGGAATATTTCAGGTCCGTAGCTTTGTACTTCTTTTAGTGTTTCGTGGTCTGTGGCTGTGCAGTATAGGCGTGGCGGGTCGTGGATCTTGTCTTTCTTAATGCCGCCTATGCAGATTATGATGTTGCAGTTGAGATTCTTGGCTAGGTCGAGGATGTTTCCGCAGAGTTCGTATTGGCCATAGACGGTTAGGGCTTGGGTGTTCCCGTAGAGGATTATGGTGTCGCGGCTGTTCTTTGAGGCTTTGGAGAAGTATAGTTCATGAACTGGGCTTCTGATGTTTCCGTCTTTGGTTGGAATGACAAGGTCTTGGAAGTATGGGGATGAGAGTTCTCCGAACTTCTGGGCTTTCAGGTTGTCTATTAGGTGGATTGCTGATAAGTTGGCTACAAAGCCTATTCCTGGTAGGCCTTCAATGAATACGGCGTCTTTGGGCTTGATCTTCCTGTCCACTCTGATGGAGCTCTCCATCGGGGTCTTCTCCAAGGGGGTTTTGTGTCCTCCAGCAAGCAAATATAGATGGAGTGATATGGTGGTTACTCGCTCTTAAAGGCTTATTGGGATTATGATATGGAGGTTAGATGGGCGGTTGTCTTTTGAGGTTTTGGACAGGGATCTCTTGGGGAGGATTGGCAGGCTTAGGACTAAGAGGGGCTTTGTTGAGACGCCTCTTCTCCTGCCTGTTGTTAACCCGTCTATTCAGCTTATTTCTCCAGAGGAGTTGAAGAGAGACTTTGGCTGTGAAGCTCTTATCACTAACGCGTACTTGCTGAAGAAGAATTTTGAGACAGAGGTTAAGGCTAAGGGAGTCCATGACTTCCTTGGGTTTGACAGGGTTATTATGACGGATTCGGGTGCGTATCAGATTCTGGTTTACGGCGGTGTAGATGTTTCGGCTGAGGCGATAGCCCAATTTGAGGAGGATATTGACGTTGATGTGGCGGTGATTCTTGATGTTCCGACTGGGTGGAACAATAGGCGGGAGAAAGCGGAGGAGACGGTTTCGGAGACGCTTCGGAGGGCGCGTCTCACGTTGGGCTCTCTTAAACGAAGTGACATCTTGTGGGTGGGTCCGGTTCAGGGGGGAAACTATCTGGACTTGGTCGCCAAATCTGCTTCTGAGGTTGGGAGGATGCCTTTTCAGATTCACGCTCTGGGCAGTCCTACTCAGGTGATGGAGCGCTATCTGTTCAGTACGCTTGTGGACATGATTGTGGCAGCGAAGAGGAATCTTCCGGCGGAGAGGCCTTTTCACCTCTTTGGTGCTGGTCACCCGTTTATGCTTGCGCTTGCAGTTGCCTTGGGCTGTGACATCTTTGACTCTGCTGCCTATGCCCTCTACGCGAAGGAGGGGAAGTACATGACTGAGTATGGGACTGCTAGGCTTAGGAACATGTCTTATTTCCCGTGTTCATGTGGCGTTTGCTCTAGACACACGCCTGCGGAGGTGTTGAAGATGGAGCCTTGGGAGCGTACTCGGTTGCTTGCCTGGCATAATCTTTCGAGCTGTTTCACTGAGATAAGAAGGATTAAGCAGGCGATTAGGGAGGGGCGTCTCTGGGAGCTGCTTGAGGTCAGGTGTAGGAGTCACCCGTCTCTGTTTCAGGCTTTGAAGGGGCTGCGACGATACGGGGAGTTTGTTGAGGCGGGGAGTTTAGTATCTAAAGAGCGTGGTCTCTTCTACTATGATTCTGTGGGCTTGGCGCGGCCTGAGGTAGTCTACTATCGGCGGATACTTGGAGGCTGGGTTCCTCCTGATGTGTATGATGTTCTTTTGCTGCTGCCTCAGAGTACTAGTAAACCGTTTCACGGATCGAAGGAGTACAGGAGAGTTATGAAGCTCTTGGAGGAAGCTTTGGGTGAGCGTTTGGAGCGTGTTCACGTCTGCGTTTATGCTGCGCCCTTCGGGGTGATTCCGACTGAGTTGGACGAGGTTTATCCTCTCTCTCAGTTTGAAGCAGCCTTGCCTTTGGATGGGGAGACTGTTGAGTATGTTGGAGAGCAGGTTGAGGCATACCTGCTGAGTCAGAAGGGTAGATACGGGTCTGTGGTGTTGCATTATGACGTGGATGAGCTGGGGAGGAGGGTTGTAGCCGCTTGTGAGAAGGGTTGTAGGATGGTTGGAGCTAGATTCCTTCCATCTCTGGCTGAGGAGAAGACTTGGGGTAAAGCTGCTCTTGAGAATCTTGTGAAAGTAGTTTCTGGAGAGATGAAGGCTGAGGATTAGCCTTTATGCTTGAGATTTGTAGTGTCTTTTTTTTATTATCTGGAGACTAAATTCATCTTATGAGGGGTTCTTGAGAGTGTTCATTTCTTACTCTGTCTGCTTGTCTCTGAGGCTGAGGCTCTTTTGTTTTAGATGGTGGGGGGTTGGTAGGCTGTTTCTGGCCTTTGTTTTTGGAATTTGGCTTTTTGCGTGCTTATTAGACTGCGGAAAAGTGCTAAAACGGACTCTTATTCGCATGAACTTGTATGGAAACGGAACGTTATTCATGATGAAATGTAACAGAATTTTTCTATTATTTTCCAATATGGGCTATATAATGGATGTTGCTGTCTCTTAGCTTCTTTTCTCTCTTCATCTCTCGTCTACTAACTCTCTAGCGCGCGTGCAGATGATTTAGTGGTTGAGTACGAAAGATCTTGAAATGGTTAGCCTGTATAAGAAACGTTTACGTATATTTGTAGTCATAAAGATGGATTGATGTTGATTACTATAGACATTAGTGAACTAGAGAATGGTAGGAATGGCCTCTCTGATTTTCTCAGATCAAGAATCCACGCATCAATAACTATCAAGGGTAAAACGTTATTCTTGGACTTAAGCGAAGAAAAGCTGTCCCCAAGAGACGTGAAAACGCTTGTGAAAAGTTTTCTCCATCGTGAAGGTCTATCAGAAATCTACAAGGTAAATGAGGAAAAAGAGGTTGTCAAAATTTTCAAACGTGGAAATGGCGGAGAACGAGAGCGACGACCTAAGACGAAGGGAACGCCGCCTTCATCATATGATACTCTACCGTATTTCTTTCCAAATCGCCCGCAAATCCGTAAGCCAAAACTGTCAGACTAAATACTCTTCCTTCAGATTATATCAAGAGCGCTAATAAGTAGAACACTTCCTCTTTCTTTCATGTGGCTTGTTGATGCATGAGACAAATTGGTAAGTTCTATCTTAGCCTTCTCTTCCACTGTGAATAAACGTAAGGATGCTTACCACCGCGTACGAAATCATATAAAATACTAGAATGAACACCAAACCGATGTTTGATTGTTGGAGAGCTTTCCCAATAGTGATAATACACAGTACTACGGCGATAATCTCCAGGTATAAAGTCTTATTCAGCGGAACCTGATACTTCTTGTTTTTCCATTCGTCAGCACTTCTTTTCAGCGCATATTTCGGCGTTCTTTCAAAAGAGTATTTTCTACTGCTTAAAAGAGCCTTGGCTGCCTGGATTGTGTTATTAATACTTATGCCAAATCCTATGATGCCAATGACAATAAGGTTCGGGATGCTTCTGATGATGCTTAAGCCTTCGGTTCTCAATGCTATGAGATAAAGTATCCAGACAGCAGCCCAACATAGAAATAGCAATGTAACAGCCAGTAGAATGAAAGGCTGACCTGCAATTGTATTCAATATTGCCAATGTTATTTGTTCTAAAGCTCTGCTGGGGTCCTGTCCTAGACCAGCTGGAATTGAAATCACAAGGCCTATCGTATCTATCCCTAATATTCCAGCGATTAGCGCCAGCAAGAAAGAGGTGAAGATTAATGGATGAACCAGATAGTACGTTAAGTGTACAAGGGCTTGCATCTTCTGCTTACGACCTACTGTCTTTTCCCTTAACAGGCTTGGAAGTATCTTCTTGGCTGTTTGAAGAGAACCGCAAGCCCACCTTCCTTGCTGACGTTTAAAGCTTGTTATAGTCGGTGTAAGCTCACATGGAGCAAGGACGTCCCGAAGGAAGAGGACTCTGTATCCCTTCATCTGAATTCTGTAACTAGCATCCAAATCCTCAGCAAGCGTGTCGGATTGCCATCCTCCAGCATCTCTTAATGCTTTGGATCGAATTACTCCACCACTTCCATTAAAGTTGAGGAAACACTGTGACGCATATCTGCCTGGTTGCTCAATCAGAAAATGGGCGTTCATCCCTATCGCCACTGCTCTTGTGATGAAGTTGTATTCTCTGTTAAGGTAACTCCATCTGCCCTGGACAATGCCTACTTTTTCGTCAATGGCAATATGTGGAATGATATCCATTAGAAAATTAGGCGGAGGCAAAAAGTCCGAATCAAAAATCACTATATAATCCTCACTTGTTCTTTCTAGAGCTTTCTGAAGCGCCCCAGCCTTGTATCCTGCTCTGTTTTCCCTGTGGATAACTTCCATTCTGAAGCCTTGACTGGAATATGTTCGAGCCAACATCTCTAGCTCTTGCGTTGTTTCATCACTTGAATCGTCTAGAATCATAGTCCTTACCAATTCTTTCCCGTAGCTTTCAGCCATATTTGTACATGACTCCAGTAGCCTTCCTACCACATACTTCTCGTTATAGACTGGCAGGTGTACAGCCACAGGTGGCCTTTCGTTTACGGGTAAATCCCGTTTCGGAATCTTGTATCCTCGTGAGGCTCCGATGAGATAGAAGCAGTTGTAACCATAGATGAAAAACATCAGAGTGACGAAGATTGAAATGATGAGCAATATGTTTTCCATCAATGTTTTTTCAAGACCTTCCTTGTCCTATTGACAATACTTGATCCATAAACGATTAAGACCAAATATACTATAATCCATGATATGAAGAACAACTCTCCATAGTTATCATGGAATATACTTGCCTCGACGTTACCAATTTTAAGTCCCACGACAAAGATTGTCACTATCCTAAAAATATTGGTTGCAAATGTCCCCATCGCCCCTACTACAACGTATAATATTTTCCGCAGTAGAGAGTAAGAAGTGTCTTTAATGAAGAGAAGAATCATCCCCGAGTAAATGACGAGACTCTGAATGCCAGCGCTCGGCCAATAGACCGCCGCGCTAAAAGACAAGTTCCCTCCCATAACTGTAAGAAGGACACCTGGACCCCTCCAATCAGATATTTCTCCCACAAGAGTTCTGAATCCTAACAATTCTAGGATTCGAGCGGCAGATCTGGTTGTTAATGGCACAAATACCTGTAAGGCTCCAACGATTCCGTAAGGAGCAAACGTATTTAGTATGAAGAAGATGGCAGTAGACCAGATGAAGAATATGGCTGCGAGAAATCCCTTAAGCCCGTAGAATCCGTAAACCAGAACAACCGTCAAGGTGAAAGAACTTGCGAACACCAAATATTCTAGTGATATTGGCCAAGAGACGTCGATGAACCATTTTCCAAAAATTAAGTATGGCACACCGATACTCTTCCCGAGCTCCGATACAACATTATTGAGTCCCCAAAAAGATGTGGCTACTACGTATATTGTAGGAATAGTCATGGCAATTATGGCAGCCAGAATCCTCTTTTCAAAAACAACTCTGCTTTTAAATCTTCTATACGCGAGAGCTATTTCTAACCCGAAGAACCAGACAAATAGAATATAAGGCGTCCTAGCCTCCCAGACGAGCTGGAAAGAATCTGGATTAAGAAAAAAAAGTATTGCTACAGGCAGTATGAAGAATATGATAATGATTAAGATTGAAGAGTAATTGATTAAACTCGATAAGATTCTTGATCTATCCATTTATGACTTTCCAATCCATTTTTCTAAACCAAAGGCGTAACAAATCCTATCAATTGAGGCAACTTATTTTTATTTCCTTCATAATATACAGAATTGTGGTTAATATTAGTATGACCCGTAAACTACCGTTTGATAAACTCTTCCAAACCGTCAAGTGGATAATAGAAGGATTAGCTGTTGGGGCAATTATCTTTTCTGTCACATCCATCATTCTCAAGCAGCTCTGGGTGGCTCCTCTAGGAAACATCAGCTCTTTCTCACTCTTGTCCTTAGCTCTGATTTACCTCTTATCCGAGTCATCATTAATTAGAGCAGGTTTGGAACTGGTTGAAGCCATGGTTCTGTCGATTCTATTTGCATTCACATATCTGCAATCCTACGAGCTAATCTATCATTTCTCCTTCCCAATATACCTCAACTACTTCAGATTACCCATTCTCGATGGTGAAGGAGCTAGGTACCTAATAGAGCGCCTTCCCGCAGTTCTGCCCATAGCACTAATGCGGAAGCACATGGCCTTCCATAGAATATCAGCAATTTTCTTGCTTCTATTCATGACTATATGGGCAATATGGTTACTCTATGGGTTTCCCCAATACTTCGCACAAGACACCTTCTATCCTACCATACTAAAGACTAGTGACCAGTACATATTGAGTCTAACGCTGAACTTCGGTTCTAAACTCGTCTTAGCATTATTTTTCATCTCGCTACTAAAACTCGACTTAACTCAAAATCCAGTACTAACACTACTGAAGTTTTCATGAATTAAAAAAATAAGAATGCTAGTCTGTAACTCGTTCAGGCCAATACTCTAAACTTCTAAATCCTTTTAGCGATTGCTTTCTCTCGATGTAAAGCAGCGCCATAGATGACAATGTCAGAAGCAGAATCGTTGAAATTATTGTTGGAAATTCTGGTATGACAGTCGTACCTATGACTTCGATCTTGTGGGTGCTGTGGGTGTAGAAGATTTATATGAAATAATGTGTTCCATTGAATGCTTAAGTATAGCCCGCGTTCAGAAATAAAGGTGATCCATCGAGTTTCACGGTTAAAGTTCCTCCAAGCAAGGCACTGGGGAATGAGATGTTACATAACCCTGATGTCCCCCTCAACCCTGTCACGTTGAAGCTGATCTACTTCAAAGTGATGCGCGCTAGCTGTCAGATGTTCTCATGAACACTTGAGTAAAGTGGTGAAAGTAGCTAACATATAGAATCTACATGGCTATACAGAGGCCAATCTGAAGGAGAAAAAAACCTTTCTAAAGAACCTAGTTTTAGTCAAAGTCTAATCGCGCGTTAGCAATCTAAATGGGGAGTAGTTTTCATCTACCTTTTTCACTTTAAAGGAGGACAAGGCCTAGGTGTGGTAGACTTCTTAAACCCCTAAAAGAACAATTCGCTAATGACAAAATAGCCTTTATTCATTTAAGATACAGATTCCACTTCCATAAAATCACGCATACTGTTAATGCGTGCGCTAATTGGTTTAATTGTTTATTTTGAATTGAGCTAGGAGGGTAGAGGATTATTAGTCCCTCTTTTTAGTGTAATGTTCTTCTGGTAGTCTTTGAATGCTTCGATGAAGTCTTCTGCAAACCTATTCGCGTATTTCTCTGTTCCTCTATGCTCCGCACCATGTGTTCGGAGGTGATGGTAAAACTCGTGGAGGATTACAAATGGGTTGTTGAGGTAGTCCTGATTTGTTATGTGGATCGTCTTGGTCTTGGAGACGTAGCATCCAAGGTTCTTTCGGTGTCCTTTGGGCATTCCAACCTTCAGACTTGGTTCTTCAACGTTGTAGTGGCAGCTCAGCATCCCTATCGCATCTGTACTTTCTTTAGTGAGGATCATCTGAACGATCTTGACTTTGAATAGATTTTCCTCTTCTCCCTCTTCTTCAGGCATTGGAGTTTCTCCTTTCCTCGTTGCAGTCTTGAACCCTATTGTGGTTCCGTAATAAGCCTTCTTCGGTTAACAAGGGTGGACATCTATTATTCAATTGCACCGGATGGCTCAACCATTGCAATAGATAGACTCGTTACAAAGTAAATTACTCTCCGTTCTAGCTTAACCACTCTTTTCATGTAACTTATAAATTAGCCAATTAGCGTGTTAGGGAAGATTTGAAAAAATACCTAAGAAAACTGCTATATCGGTTCCTGCATGGAACAAAATGGATCCTAGTGTGCTATTGGTTTTCTGCATTAATGCACCCCATGCAAGGCCGAGTAGAAACGTGAATATAATTAGAGCAAATGTGTAGGGCGTGTATGCTATTTGTCCTCTTCCGGCTACTGCGTGACTCAACGAAAATATGATGGCTTGTAAGAGGTTGGAGTAACCTAGTCCCAGCAGAGGTTCATATTTTTTGAGGAAGAGGCCTCTGTACAGTAGTTCTTCTCTGATGCCATTTGCCATTATGGTTATGAGCAGCCAGGGTGCCCAGGCAATTGCCTTCTCCAGGCTTAAGTTCTGACCTTGGAACAAGTATGTGGCTTCGGGAACAGACGCTGCGGCGAAGATGAAGAAACCAGCTATGCCAGCAACAAGTCCTAGTCTGATGTTTCCCTTCTGTAGAAAAAGCGCGGCCCAGTTATCCCCTGAAATCATGGATAGTACAATAATTGGTGTAATAACCAACACTGTGCTTAACACCATACTTAAAACTACACTGGTGATGGACGTCGTCTGCCAATTGAGGAAGGCACTTGTTGTCTGTAGACTGAGGGCGAAAGAGGCAATGAAGAATGATAGGAAAATCCTCCAGTACTTTTTGAAGGTTTCCTTTCTGTACATTACAACGGATAGCAAGAGGAATGTGGTTGAAAGGCCCATTCGGTATACCAAATCATAGTTAGGTGGAATCATCGAGAAGGGAAAGACTAGTAAACCTTAGAGAGAGGAAAGGCTGATGCCGCATATTAGGAACAACAGGAATAGACTGAGATGATTTAAATTCTTTAGAACGCTTTTCATATTTTTTCACCAATAATATTTTTATGATCTCCATGACTTGTTTGTGGAGAGTATCCATTCACTCCCATGAATGGGATGAAGGTTGTAGCTATTGTGAGAAGACCGCCAAAAACGCGAAAAATCATCCCTAGGCGAGTTGCCTTGTATCTTTTGTTCTGTTTTTGTTTGACTTGTTTCTCTTCGTATTCGGTAAGCTGCTGTTGAATGGGTGCCTGAAACTCCTCCACGACCGCTTTTCTTCCTGCTCTCTTGAGAGCTGGTATGGATAAAGAGGAAAGAAGGATCATGGGCTCCTTGCCTCTTCCTTTAACGCATCCAAAAAGGTTCTTTTTCTTCCAGAGAGTTTTCACTATACTTCTCTAGTCTTGACTTGGCTTCCTCAGAAGTCAATCCTCTCGCTGGATCTATTTCCAGTTGCTTAAGGCCATCCTCAAGTTTCTTCGACGCCCAATCAGTTGCCCTATTCGCAGTGCCTATAGCAATAAATCATCCCATAATTCCTTTCCTTTCAGATAATTCATTTTTTTAAGCTTAAGCTGACCTTGTAAATCAACGCGTTCAATTATCTAAAAACAAGTTAAATCTGTATTCGTTGTCATGAAAAGTAATTAACCAATTTTTCCAGTCTGTTTGTCTGAACCGCTTCAACAATAATTACTTGTCTCTATTTTTTGGTCAGAAGATTTATGTAAACTAATCCTCAATGTATACATAGTCTGCATATCTCTTGAGATCCAGTAGGTTCACGTAATCTGAATATTCCTCTTGATATGTTGACAGGTAGACCTTTTATCTTTCTAACCATTCTCCTTTTTTTCCATTATTCTTTCAACTACGGCTCTAAAGAAAAACTAAGTACTAAACCAAATAATGCGCACGCCCTCTAAAACAGAATATATTAATGTCATATGATGGATATAATATTTATAACGTGCACTACAGCGGTACACGATCTCAATTCTATCATCTTCTGAGTTAGGCCAAGCTAGAAATATCGTGAAGAAGATCCCGACTCTTTCTAGCCAAAACTTAATCTTTTTTAAGTCCGTCATATTCTGATACATTAGCAAATTACCGTGGTAAGTTAATAGTAATCTTGATTCAACCTTTGAGATGATTAAATTGAATGGTAGGTATTTTTTTACATCTGAATCTGTTGCAGAAGGTCATCCGGATAAGGTTAGTGATCAAATATCGGATGCTATTCTTGACGAGATAATAAAGAGAGATTCTAAAGCTAGAGTTGACTGTGAAACATTGATAATGAAAGGAGTCGTTCTCGTTACAGGTCAGATAACTACTTCTTGTTATGTAAATATACCAAGCATAATTAGGCAAACTCTGAAAGAAATTGGATTTAATAATGCTAAAGATGGATTGGACTGGGAAACTTGTGGTATTCTAGTATCTGTGGAAGAACAATCTCCAGATATTTCAATTGGAGTAACTGAAACCAAAACTCATGAGCAAGGTGCGGGAGACCAAGGTATGATGTTTGGGTATGCTTGTAATGAAACAAAAGAATTAATGCCTTTGCCTATCATGTTAGCTCACAAACTTGTGATGAGACTTGCAGAAGTGAGAAAGAAAAAAATATTAACTTATCTACGACCTGATGGAAAATCGCAGGTCACAGTAGAGTATGATAATGTCAAGCCGATGAGAGTTGATTCGGTTGTTATTGCAGCACAACACCTTGCAAAAATAAATATAGAGAAATTAAGAGCAGATATACTCAAAGAAGTAATCAAAGAAGTAATACCTCCAGAATTGTTAGATGAGAATACAAAATATTTTATAAACGGAACTGGAAGGTTTGTTATTGGAGGCACTTTAGCAGATACTGGTCTAACAGGAAGGAAAATAATTGTTGATACGTATGGCGGTATAAGCAGCCATGGTGGAGGATGTTTTTCTGGTAAAGATCCGTCAAAGGTTGACAGATCAGGTTCATATATGGCAAGATACATTGCAAAGAACATTGTTGCTTCAGGATTAGCTGATAAATGTGGAGTTCAGATAGCATATGCTATCGGTATAGCTGACCCATTGTCTGTTATGGTTGATACTTATGGAACTGGCAAAATTCCTGAAGAAGAAATTGCAGAATTAGTCAAGAAACATTTTGACATGAAACCTAAAGCAATAATTGATAATCTAAACCTACTTAGACCCATTTATAGGAAAACTGCTGTTTACGGGCATTTTGGCAGGAATGATCCAGATTTCACTTGGGAAGAAACCAATAAAGCAGAGATACTCAGAAAGGAAGCTAGCAACAGAAAAGCGGCTCTTAGATAGCATGCGTACGCGAATCTTCTAAACACCTAGACTAGTTATTTATGCATACTAGCTAACTCACCCGCTGAAAATAATCTCTTATCTCCAGATATGATCCTTTAATCTAATATGTTTGGCGTATCTTCTCCAGATTTCCTACTTGCATTTCTTCTCCTTTTCAAAATACTATTCAAAAACATGGAAGAGGTATGGAAAAAATGAATCTTCCTTTCTCTTTTCAGGACTCTTGAGACCTCGGACATGGCACCACTGTAATCCTCTATGTAACGAATATCCATGAAATATGTTACTCGATAAAACTGGCTGTTCTGAAGATCTATTCGATCACATGCATCTGAAATATGGTACATTATGCTGAGTTTTTCGTTCAACGATACTTGTTTTGCCGAGTCTATAGTCTTTTCAGAGAAGTCTATACCCACCAGTGATCCTCCTTTTTAGCTAGAATCCTTGTGTTGTGCCTCTCTCCACATGCAAGCACGCGCTAAAGGTTTATATCTTTGGGAGGCTGCTTCTGGTTTTTCAGGTTGATGGATTCTAAAGATTTTGGTGGAGGCTGGGTTCCTATGGAGTTAGTGGATTTATCGTCCAGTATTGCTCTTAGGTTTGGCAAGTGGGTTAGCGTTAATGATGTGGCTGAGTATATTCTCTTGAGACAGAATGATGATGGCGGCTACACTTTTGCTCAATGGACTGACTCATCTGCTCAAGACACATTCTTCGCTGTTGAAGTGCTGAAGATTCTTGGTGTCCAACCGCGGAAGGTAAGGGAGATGGCTGGTTTTCTCAAGAGATTGCAACACCCGGATGGGAGCTTCGACTCTGTCCGAGTTGCGTACTATGTTGTGAAGACTCTTGCAGGTTTTGGGGAGAATCCGAGCCTGCCTGTTGTAGATTACATTCTCTTTTTGAAGAGGGAGCACGGGGGATTCAGCGGGTTAGAGGCTTTTTGGGATGTACCCTCGGAGATAGAGGACACTTATCTTGCATTGGAAGTGCTTAGAGAGGCGTGTAATGAGTCAAAACTTGAGAGCACAGCCGAATTAATCCTCAAATCGCAGAATAAGGATGGTAGCTTCGGTAAAACCAACTACTCCCGGATAGCCTCAACCTACTATGCACTAGCCAGCCTCAAGATTCTTGGCTACAATGTAGAGAACTTCAAGGAGACACTGAAATGGCTGAGAGGGATGGAGCTTCCACAGGGCGGCTTCGGAGAGATATACGTGAACCCTGAGCAGTACATAGGAATAGAGGATGTCTACTTCGGAGTGAAAGCCCTCGAAATCCTAAATGAGAGCCTAACGCATCCCAAAGAAGCTTTAGATCTGATTAGCCAATTTAGAAATAATAATGGTGGCTTTCGTAGGTCCAATGTGCTAGGCATCTCCACCTTCGAAGCCACGTATCAAGCCATGGCTGCCATGGAATCAATCCTTACGTAAAGAGCGTACCATAAAATTCAACTCATGATCTTTTTATTTCATTTACTTCTGTCTTTTAAGCCCCCAGCTACATGATATTCGTATTCATTCTAATCCCGCGCTATTATGACTATTCAAATACTCCACTTGTAATAGTCACGTACTAATTTGATCAGAGGATTCAAAATCGTACAGGATAACTTAACGCGAGCACTCAAATAAGATGAAAACATCTAACAGAAGCCAATATTTCTTCATATTACTGATATTCCTTCTGGAAATTCAGCTTATCCATATCTCACCAGTGGATGGTGCTACATACCAAGACATTTTTTCATAGAACCTGAAAAACTTCAGGTTCACGATTGCTTGGATAACTGATACTCAGTACTATAGCAAATCTCACCCACAGATTCTGCAACAGACAATTGGATGGATAAATAATGAAACACTAAATGGCAAAATACAATTCGTCGTTCATACTGGCGACATTAAGGATAGTTATGATGGCATGAAGCAGTGGCGAACCTTCACTATCTATTGGGGAAACCTAACAGCAGAGAACTATGTGTTAGCTGGAAACCATGATAATGACTATTGAAATAATTGGACATCCTACGACTCGCATTTTCCCAGCATGAGGTATTACTAAGTCAAAGGACGGGTATCTGTTCCTCTTCATATCTTACTCGCTTGGTTAAGATAACGAAGTCAAGACATGGCTGTGGAATACCGTTCAAAACCACAACGAGAAGATAATCGTTCTTACTCATACATATCTGAGTAACAGCGAACGATTGACTGGTGATGGAGACGCTATTGAAGGTATCCTATCTGAATTCAAGCCACGAGTCTTTTCCGTCTGGTGTAGGCATTCAGCAATAAACAAAATAGTGCAGAGAACCAGTGACAATGTATTTGGCATATTACATGACTTTCAAAGGTACAAGAATGGTGGAAAGGGGTACATAATTCTAACTGATATGTATGAGAATGGATTCTAAATGCATCTATATTCCGTCGTAGAAGGTTTTGACGGAAAAGGGAAAGGTCAAGGCTATGAACTTTCAATCATGCTTTCCTCAACCGATGTGAATTCTGGAGATAATAATATAGCCCTCATGATTCTTGTTGTCGGAATTGTGATAACCACTATAGTTATAGTTGGAGCTTTAGTTAAACCAAGAGTTCGCGACAAATATTCTATCTGGAGTTGGAATAAAATCAGAACACGCTCATAACTCGGATAGTGAAAAACAAAGACCATTCATATCAGCAGTTTTTCATCTACTTGCCAAAATATCTATAACTGATTCGGCATTACCATCCAAAGCCAGAGAAAAAAATACTACACCAACTCGGATGCAATAAACAAATCATAGAAAAAACATAGCGCGTCAAAGGGCAAAACAAAACTGGACTGCTAACAAGGATCAGCACGCGCTACTTTGATCTTCACTCCTTTTTATGAGAACCAATTCGGACGCTATTGTCTGTGTGATTGTAAAACCTCAGTTTCACATCATAATATATATCGAGAATCAAAGTTATTCTTGAGCATGGGAAGAAGTTTTTTTTATCAGTAGCGAGCTTAAAAAATGAGTTATCTAAAGTGATTGATACTAAAGAAATGGCTACGTACGAGGGTGTCTGGGTGAGCTGTATGTGGAGTACGACGTATTCAGGGTGAGAATGGGCCCTACTCCTCTTTTGAAAGGTTTGCCAAATGACCGTGATCCCTGCCCACACTGGGAGGAGATAGTAAAAGGTGAGATGTGGATAATATACAATAGAAAAGAAGAGATTGTGAAGGCAGGAGAAGCTTATTACATGCCACCAGGGCATACGACTATAGTTGAAGCGGGTTGTGAACTCTAGGAGTTTAGTCCGAATGATCAGTTCCCAAAAATCATTGAAGTCATGATGAGTAACTTTGAGACAATGCAAAAAAGAACATAGATAACAGTGTGCGCGATCAGTAGTTAGATAGAATATGCATGCATCTATGAACTTTGACAAAGCGATTAATAATAAAAATTTGAAGATCTACGTCGACAAACAGGCTTAGGTTAGCGAGTGCTAGATCATAGTGCTTGAAATTCTAGAAAAAAGTTTCTGGTTGTACATAATTTTCTTTCTCAAAACATAATTTGAGTATCGTAAATTCTTATAAGCAGAATGTATGACCTTTGGGGCTGCGCGAATACTTCGCTCAATGAAGATTATCCTTAGAATTTCAGGAAGCCAAAGCTATGGGGGCTATGGGCACTCAAATGAATGTGAAGAATAGCTACGCGATGACGCTAATCATCGGATTGTGTTTGAAGTCTATTGACCTTATAACAACTTTCTTTGCTTTAAATATAGAGGGGTTCTCAGAAGGAAACGTTATCGCATCATGGTTTTTGTCCCAATCCCCGCTTGTCTTTGTCATATTCAGCATTACGATGTTTCTTATTCCAATGAGTCTACTAAAGTGGGGAATGAGAAAATTTGAGCCATTAAGCAGTCACACAAAAACGGTCTATGGCATAATGCTACTTCTATTGCTGATCCCTGTGACTAACAACTTGATAAACTTGATCCAGTGGAGTTTGAGTTTGTAACTACTGCCTCTTTTATTTAGTTCACGCTCACCAGAGGGTCTAAATTCAAATCTCTTAATCTTTTGACCTCTTCGAGTTTGAAGGTTCTTTCATGAAACTATCCCACTGGCATTTTTTCCCTTCAAAAGCTTCCAACGCGTGCTAAAAAGATGAATCCAAAATTCATAAACGATTTCACTCTCTAATAACTAAGGAATTGTCAGTGACGAAGCGTGTTCTAACGTATCGCTCACATTCACACAAGAGCGTGGTGTGTATGAAACCTTTTGATTTGGAAAAGAAAAATGTTCTCTCCAAAGAGGCAAATTAGTTAGGTACTGTATTAGGTATTGAAATAGACCCGGTGACTTGGAAAGTAACTAATCTTCGTGTGGGCTTGATGGATAAGGCATTGCAGAGTCTTGAATTAACGCTTGAAAAGAGACTTCGAAAAACTTGTAGAAGTCTTCATCCCAACTGAGGCTGTTGAGATTGTTTCTGACTTCATCGTTCTTAACAAAAAGACAGATGAACTAAAGGATATCATTAAAATAACCAGCGTCAAATAAAGCCAAATAGTTAGTCATTGAATAACACTACAGCTTTCGTTTGAACAAAAGAAAGCACATGCGCACCACCGATCGTAGATGTCTTTTTAAATATTAGAAACAAGACTTCGAAACTTTGGCTTTTAAGAGTTGGCAAAGATAAGAAGAAAACTTCAGGCTTTAGGGCCGTCAGTTTTTTAGACGCACGCGTCTGTCCTTTATGTTTAATAGTCATTGTTGTGATTGGAAGGATTATTGAATGCTCATCCAAATAATTGAAGCGAGGGAATTCTACTGTCTGAAACTTCTTGGAGGAAGTCGGCTTTTCTCGTTCTTCTCTCAGTAGTCTTCCTTGATAGCCTAGGTTTTTCTGTGGTTCTACCATACCTCTTCTACTTCGTTCAGGCACTCGGAGCCGACGTCTTCACCTATGGTCTGATTCTAACCTCCTACAGTCTAATGCAGTTCATCTCCGCACCGATAATCGCACGGCTGAGCGACCGTTACGGACGACGCAGAATACTGCTGTTTGCACTCCTTGTCTCGGGCTTATCGTACTTCGTTTTAGGAACGGCGAATGCCTTATGGCTCATCTTCTTAGCCAGGATGCTTTCTGGAACCACAGCTGCAACGGTGCCTGTGGCACAGGCTTACGTAGCCGACGTGACAAATGAGAACGAGCGCATTAAGTACTTGGGTCGGCTGGGTGCTGTGAGTGGCATCGCCTTCGTTTCAGGCTCAGCCATAGGTGGTACCTTAAGTGGGCTTTTCGGATACGCATTACCATCTTTCATGGCCTCAACTTTCGCCTTCACCAATCTTGTTTCCGCATACTTCAAGCTGCCTGAGCCGGAGCATGCTGGAAGAGACCCTGAAAAATCCGCTTTCACTTTGAAAGCTCTGCGGAATCTGCTGAAGGATAGGCGAATGAAAATTCTATTCGCTGCCTCCTTCTTATTCACTGTTGCCTTCATGTTCTTGCAGGTGGTCTTTCCACCGTGGCTTCAGACTAACTTTGGCTTCGGCTCATTCGAGACTGGCCTCATGTTCTTCTACATTGGCATAGTAGCCGCGGTCACTCAAGGAGTATTCTTGCCAAAACTATCGGCGAAGCGCTCTCCAGCAACACTAGTGTCGTATGGACTGGTAATCCTCGCAGCCGGCTTTGTCGCGCTTGCAGCTGTTATAAATCTGCAATCACTATTACTGATTTCAATCTTGATTCCTTTGGGATTCGGAATTCTAAACACAGCCTTAAACACGCTTATCTCACTCAGTGTTCCCACAGAAGCTCAAGGTGGATCATTGGGCATAGCGAATTCGCTTGGCGGCCTTGCACAAACTATTACTCCAGCCTTTGCAACAATCTTATATGCGTTTGGACAGTCCATTGGCTTAAACTGGTTTGCATTCATCATTTCCGGAGCAATCACCCTCTCAATAATCCCCATAATCGCAAGTCTAAGAAAACAATCTAAAAACTAGACTCGCGCATGTGGTGTTGCTTCAGGTTCTGAGCAAACACTTCCGCATGTTTGGGATCCTCATCGTCAGGTCTCCCCTAATTCGTTTCCCCAAACCATTTAAGAAAACTATTCGTGTTAAAGCCTTTACAATTGAATTCGTCAATAATCGTGTAACCTTTAAATTGTATTTCCCCCAGCACAGTGATTTTTGCAGCTTCTATCATTGCACTGGTTGAGAAAATGTATGTTCTCTTATTGGTGACCTGTAGTAGTCTATCAGCAATGTCAAGCAGATATTTATGATGTTTTTTATATTCCTGAGCCAAAGCCAATTAACTCATATTCTTGAAGCTTTTCAGGATTTATTTGCTGTGGCACTTTTTATTGGTGCATCAAACTTTTACGAAGACATTAACGATTTTCTTAGTATTATTATGATAATACGAAAACAAAACCAATAAAGCTTTCATAGGCAACTACTATTAGATAACGCGTACTATTTCTTTCTGTAAAGCATAACCCTGTCCTAACACTATATTTTGATTACTGCCACCTATACAAGTTCTTCCTGTTTAGCGCGCGCGTCCTTAACTCGTCTACATTGCAGTGAAAACATAAGCCATTATGGCAGCATATTGCTTCATCACATTTTGAACATCGCCATTGTTTCTCCTGTGTCTTCAAGAACTTTAACATCCCATGTTTTTTGATAAATTCAAGGTTGCCGATGAGGCTTATTCGGATAAGCGTTTGATATCGCTTGTCAATATGTTTCAGTTCTTCGCAGGGAAAGTCTTCACACTCATAGCAAAACTCTACTTTATTGCTCAACAGCAACTCGCATCTCTTTTTGAGAAAGGCGCACTTCTTGTTTCTTGGTCGGCAGCCTTTACAATACGGCATTCGAATTCCATTATTCTTCACATCGTTTTTGAATGCGAGATATCCACTACAAACAGCTCAATTCATCCCACACGGTGCTATGAGCTCAGGTGTATCATGCATAGTTAATCAATAAGTAGGACAACGTCTTAAACTCTTATGACATTTTATGACGAAAAAGCAAGAAAAAATTAGAGAGTAGTTATATGAGTATATGGTTTGGTAGCGGGGAGATGATTTGAACTTCCGATATTCAGTCCTTTGCGATATTAGACGATCTTTAAAAATGGTCAATTTTAAATTCTATGTCTAATTCAAAGAAGATGGAAAAATTTGAGAAGATGTTTTAGAGCTAATGATTAATCAAAGTCTTAGCTCTATTACCAGGAGTCTATTTTCTGTTGACTCCATAGATACTTTGCTGTAATGTCTTCATTCAGTTCCACTCCGAGTCCAGGTTTAGTCGGCGGTATGATGAAGCCTTTCTCATATTTTGGGGGTCCTTCATGATTTCCCACATCACCGGTCGACCTGTGGGCCATTCTTGGATGAGGAAGTTTGGACAACAAATATCCAACTGTATCGCTGCCATCCCAGCAACAGGACCACAAGGCATATGAGGAGCAATCGTAGCGTACCGGGCTTCAGCCATAGCCGCGATCTTCTTACTCTCCAAGAACCCACTACAGTGAATAACATCCAACTGCAAGACAGACGCTGCATCTGCCTCCATAATGTCGAAGAAGTCAAACTTTGAAGAACCGCTCTCCAGTAGCAATCGGAATCGTCTTAGCCCGCGCAACCCTCGCCAGCGCCCAATGTTCTCGGGTGGCACAGGCTCCTCCAAGAATAGTGGATCATACTTCTCAAGACGCTTCGCCAACCTAATGACACTAGTAGTGTTGAGTTTACCATGAGACTCAACAAGAATATCCGCCTCATCACCAACAGCCCTAGCACAATCTTCTGTAGAGCGGAGCCTCTTAAGAGAAATTGGTCTAGGATTCGGATAGGTAGGTCCAAGAGTATCCCACTTCAAACCCGTGAAACCCTGCTCAACAGCCTCAACCGCCCTCTTCGCATACGCCTTAAGTTCTGGAAGCGGTGACGTATAATCTAATGGAATTGGCGATCCTACACTGATGTGTGTATAAACTCTTATCTTATCTTTTACTCGTCCGCCCATCAGGTTGTAGATCGGTTGCTTAACCGATTTTCCAATGACATCCCAGCACGCCACCTCAACAGCGCTCATCGGAGCATTCATGAGAATTCCAGGGTGATGAAAATCATGGGTTAACGCATACATCCTCTGCCACATCTTCTCCACGTCAAAAGGGCTCTCACCGACCACCTACTGCTTAAGCTCATTCACATGCTGCACCAAAGTCAAATCTCTACCACCATAAGAGACAGAAGCCTCAATAATACCCTCCACACCCTCGTCCGTCAGAAGCTTAACGAAGATTCAGCCACCCCTTCCCGGAATAGGGCTCATCATAAGAGTTTTAACATCCGTTATCTTCAAAACCAAAACCTCGAAAAAACCATCATAAAGAATTGGTTTCCACTAATATCTTCTTTAACAGCAAAGGACATCAGAGTTGCTTAGAAACGCTCTTCCACACCCTCTCGGCAACCTCACCCGCCGATCCCTCACCATCCACGACAATCCAATTCAGCTTCTTAGCCAGACTCAAATAATTCTTTCTAACCTTTTCTAGAAAGGGTTTGTTCTTCTCATAGACATCCCTCTTCTCAGGGTCACATCTCTTAAGGCTAGTCTCCACAGCCACGTCAATTATAACAACCACATCCGCAGTTGGTAGCTTCTCCTCCAACTGCATCATCCAATTCAAATCAAGATCATTCGCTAAACCATACGCAAGCCCCGAAGGAATATACCTATCTGCAACAACAATCTTCCCTTCTCTAAGCCACAAGTCAATGTCCTTTTTTCTCTCCCACCTATTAGCCACATAAAGAAACTGACGTACCTCAGGAGAGAACTCAACACGCCCGCTAAGAAAGAGCCTGATCTCCCTTCCAAGAGGCGTCCTATAATCTGGGAACTCGATGCACTCCACCCCGCGACCAGCAGCCTTAAGTCGCCTAAACAATAATTCCGCCTGTGTACCCTTACCAGACTTGTCAATGCCCTCAAATGCAATCAAGACCATAACAATTCAGCCATCCACGAATTGAATAAAGAAATACCTGCCTGAATAAAAGATTAAACATAACACAAAGAGAAATCATGTAAACCTACTATAATTAATCAACTAAACTCGTGTTCTTTGAAGAAAAAATGGCAATTGGCATTGTCTTAAGAACTAATTAAGTTCCCAAACATATTCTTGCTAACTAACGTTCTCTCTATCTCATTCTCTAACTAACTCTCTCTACAAACCAAAAAAATCCCAAAAAACCGTCACTAAAGCCGAAAAAAGATCGAAAAAGAATAAGCTAGATGTTTTTAAATCTTTATGGTCTTGTGATACGTACCTATAATTCATTATTATTTTATGTCATAATTCATTAGACTGTAACATCGCGTATACTGAATTTTTTCGCCTCGTCAATATATCTGTTTAAAGAGCACACGCTATAGGGGTAATATGATGTAGATAATCTGATAAATTGTCTAATCAAGATAAATGGTCAGCGTTGAAAGTAATCACTGTCCTCTTCGGAATTATTTTTTTATCCTTTCAAGATTTGCAGATTTAGCTTCAATAATGCTTGGAGAAAAGACTGCTCTATCTCTCTTGAGTATTCTTGGGACGGGTATGCTCAAAATGATAGTCGGCATTATCATGGTCTCAGCTGTAATCTCCACAGATACACTAGAAAGTGTATATGATGAACTTATTACAACCATATAGAAGTAAGCTCGCAAGCTACATTGAAAAAAATAGTAGCGAAATTATGGGATACGTAAAAGAAGTTAATTGATAGGTGATCCGACTTGGAGAGTGGAACACTATTGTTCTTTCTTCTATCCAGAAGATGCTGTCATAGGAAAATTGGGTTTAGCCTTTCCATAATCCTAGTGCTAATCCGATAATAAATGTGAAAGAAGAATAAGGAAATCTGGTAAATAATCCATTTCCTGTCTCAATTAGTGCGCTAGCTAAAATATCTTGAAAACTAATAGTTATAACCTCTGAAAACACAAGCAGGCTTACCAAAGCAGCAATAACAAATATTAACTTTATCGTATGCTTAACCGTGTAACTGACTAATAATCCTACAATTAAAGGCACAATGATCGGGACCATCCAAATAATTTCAGGCAGAGTCGTCAACTCTTTCCATCCACCTTCCTAATGGCAAATGCTTGTTGAGGAGTAGAAGAGAGGGAAAACTAAAAACCTCCCTTCATACTCTGAACTTAGAGCTTATACATCGCTGTTATATCGATTATAACTATTATGACTAATGAACCACTGGTACGTATCATATGACCAGTATGTATCATTTTTTAGCACATTACCAAGAACCGAAGGTTAGAGTCCAACAATTTCTTAGAACATTTTAGTTTAGGTTTACACTAGGGCAATTTTACAGTAAAACAATCGTATCAACCATATTGACATCATAAAACAAATCAGTTGCACCATAATGAAGATAAGTAAGCCCACGCGGTTAACCCGCCAATTAATTTCTGTATATCTTTAATAAAAATTGAAGAGAGACAAAAATGTCATTATTAAGGAAGCACACGTTTGCGTGTTTTCTGATATATGTAAACTAGCAAATGGATGACTATTTTACAGCAGTGTTTTTAGGCCTCTTTCTCAACATCATCAGCACTATTGCTACAACCGCTACAGCTGCGATACCTTCTTCGATCAAGAGGTAATTCGAATCAGTTCCTATCCCCGTGCTTGAGCCCGTGAGCGGGGGTGCTTCCCATGATAGCGTAAACTCATGCCATGCTAATCCTGAATATGGTATGCTATGTCTGTTTTGTGTCTAGCGTGGGCTTTTTGTTTATTTTCAACTACTCAAAGGTAAAAAAATGTTTTTTTATTTGTATGTTGATTAAATTTAGTCTATTACGCAGAAGCCAAATAATTTAGTCAGTCTATGGAAAAAGATTATTTTCAAGTAGAGCGTATTAATAAAGTGATAAAAAATGGCTCAGAATAATATTCTGGAAGAAGTTTTTAAATCTCTTGACGAATATTTCGCATCTCAAAATGATGATATCATAAAAGGCTTGACTATAGGCATTGAGTTGGAGACGAAGGGCAGAAGTTTCTACTTAGCCAAATATCAAGAATTTAAAAATGATGTTTTCAACTTTCTAGCAGATGATGAGCTCCAACATTTGAAAGCTCTTGAGAATGTGAAAGAAATCATTGAGAGACGAGGTCAATGGGTGGAAGTGAGAAAGGTGCAGCTAAAAAATCTTGGAAGACCTAAACTCTTTGAAGGTGGACAAACAGAGCCTAAAATAGCTGATGAGTCTTCTACAAGGAGCATATTACTGGCAGCCCTAAGTGCGGAAAGTAAGTCCGAAGAATTCTACAACAGAATGGCTGAAAAGGTAAAGGATGAAGATGCAAAGAAGTTTTTTACAGCTTTAGCTAATCTCGAAAGACGGCATTTTGAAATCATTAGAAATCAACTTCCAAAAGAGAAGGAAGGTGGAGTCATAAGCAGATTCACTGAAGGAAGAGTTCATAAGCACACACGCTCCAGACGCTTCCACTAAAAAGTAGGTCATAGGTTACATTCTATTATACTATAATATACTTTGAAAAGAAGACGCAACGATTCCTTAAGTGCCTAAGGATACACTTTTGAAATCTGGATGCCACAACGGGGAAGCCCGTGCTAGGTCCTGCAGAGTACGATAAAAAAGAAAAGATGTTAAGGTAGATCGTAGGGGAACATTATTCTCCGCTCGTTTTCATCAACGTATTCTCCGACAATGTCTGCTTTGAAGGTTGATCCTCTGCGATTAAAGAGGACAAGCGTTGTAATCGTCGTATCCTTATGAAGTTTTTCTAGGACAAACTTCATGGCAATCCCCTGATCCAACCAATCATCCACGACCAGAACTCTTCCACGCACCGCGTCTATCTGACACAGGTCATGAACCATGATCTTCATGCTCTCTCCTTCCCCGGTGTGTCGTACAAAGACTGAGCAGAATGTCGGTATTCCCATCTTCGATGACATATAAGCTGCAACTAGGGAGCCGCCCCTGCCTATCCCTACAATGCTATCGAATGTTCTAAGTCGTATCTCATCATAGAGTTTATCCAACAAATTAGTGTACTCATACCAAGCAACTATCTTCAAACTCTCTCACTCACACTATTTTCCAATTATTTAAAATATATTCAACACATGCATATATGATTTTAGCATATTCACAACAGGTTCCATTCTCACTTCCCTACCTAAAAATCCTGCTTCCCCACACGCGCAACGACACATCTAACGCATAACAGACCACGCATGCTACATCGCCAACTTGATTATTTACATTACTGAAGGAGAAAAAATCAGTTTATATTAGAAACATGACTTGTAATTCCTCAGCGCAAGCTACTAAATCCAAGTATCACGACTAAAAAGGGAGATGGACTAGAACTATTTACTCAGTCTAAGTTGTTTCATAAAGCCGACGACATCGTACAACAGTTTTTCTTCGACTATTTCACCGTTCTTCCACGTGGCGGCCGTGCAAAATTTAAGCTTCGCTATCTTTCTTGTCGGCGGAATCACTTTTCCATCTGCGCCTTTCATTGGCATCTTCATCGTTATTGTCCAATCGGCGACAGCGCAAGTGTGGTCTCCCTGACCGAAAGCAATATTGTAAGGCTTGTTAACCAATTTATTGTCGAAGGTTTTGAAGAACTCCTTAGCCTCGACATCATGGTTGTGTCGTCCTCTTGTAGGATCAGGCTGAGCTGGCCAGTACACCTTAACGTCTTCCCTATGAATCTTCTTAAAAATCTCCCAAAGAGGGCTACTAGACCCAGCATTTCATGCATTATCAATCGTCCTCATCAACTCGAGGTTTTCTTTCACTCCCAAACAAAATCACCCTAAATAATTTGGGCTTTAGGAATAGATTTCAAAATTGCTGCAATTTCAGCTAAAGTGCGCGTGTAGTCCAATAACAGGATGTAAACGCAGTGCAATAGCCTCACAGTTTTTTATTCTTAAAGATCATATCTTAGAGTGGAGGGAGATGTCAATTGCATATGGAAGAGTTGATAGGAAAGAAAGTAGTGGAAACGCAGGCTAAAGTGTTAGGAGAGGTGATTGACATCGAATTCGACGAGAAGACAATGCAACTTACTAAAATATGCCTCAAACTTAACGAGAACATCGTTGAAGAAATGGGACTGAAGAAGCCAAGGTTGATAGGCAGCGTGAAAGCTGACTTACCTATCACCGTAATAAAAGCCATCAGCGACGTTGTAACCTTAAACAGAAGTGCAAAAGAACTCGGACCAATAGCAGTACAGCATTAAAACAATCAACAATACATTTCTAAGAAGAGGATTAAATCCTCAAATCATTTTTTGTATAGCTCTCTCTCCATCCCATACGCGCTACATCCTCACATCTTCCTAGAAGACTGTGGTAAACTTAGTCTGTGCCTTCAGAAACTTTAGAACTTCGCTTTTCTCGCGCTATCTGTCTAGAGTGCGCTTCAACCTTTTTCCTACTCCATTCAGCGCCTCATAGAGGCTCTTGAACTTGAGAGACCCCTTCCTCAAAGCCTCATAGTAAAGCCATGTTGTTGTATATTGACAGTCACACGTGTTTATGAAGACGTCTGATCCATTAATTAGTAAAGCCCTTAGGCAGATCAGTGCATAAAACCACTTATTCCAAGATTTCATAGAGAAAACAGAGACGAACAAGAATGACAAAAATGAATCCAGTAGTTCATTTCGAAATGCCGTATGAAAACCGCGAACGCCTCGTTAAATTCTACACCGAGGCTTTTGGCTGGCAGATGCAAATGCTCGGCAAAGACATGGGTGATTACGTTACTGCATCCACTACAGAGACTGATGAAAAGAGGATGGTAAAAAGACCCGGCGCCGTAAACGGCGGTTTCTTTCCCAAGAAAACTGATTGGCCAGCCCGGTATCCATCAGTAGTTATTGATGTGGATGATATCATAGAAGCGATGAAAAAAGTCGCCGAAGCAGGTGGTAGAGTCCTTGAACCAATGGAGATCCCCGGCATTGGGCAATACATCTCATTCATCGATACAGAGGGCAATGGCGTAAGCATGATTCAATCATCCAATTATACTATGACCGAAGCTGTCAAGAAATTCTTCGCCGAATATGAGAAAGCCTTTATCGCCCTTGAAGTGGAACGTCAGGTGCCAATGTTCGCTGAACACTTCATGTCAGCTGGACCCAAAGGAAACATTGCAAGAAGCAGAGATGAATTCGAAAAAATGGCGCACCAGGCAGCGGAATTCTACAAGAGTGTCGGACAAACCGAAGCCAAGATTCTTTACATGTGGGAAACTCCTATTTCAAACGAGTACTCCATGGTCTTGGTGCACTGGGGAGTCAAATTCAAGAAGACAGGTGACAAATTGATCGAGTTCGACGTGACATACTTCATTCAAAATCCTGTTAGCGACCCTAAGATAATCATGTTCATCGCTCATCAAGATGAGGAGAAGGCGATGAAAGAGTTAGGGCTAAGATAATTGTAGATAGAACTTCGTAACATCAAAGAGGTAAGAATGTGATGCAGAAGATTACGCCGTTTTTGTGGTATGACAAAGAGGCTGTTGAGGCCGCAAACTTATACACGTCAATCTTCGAGAACTCGAGAATCAAGAAGACATCGACTCTCAATAATACCCCTTCTGGCAAGGTTGAAATAGTAAGCATAGAGCTTTATGGTCAAGAGTTCACATTGATGAGCGCAGGCCCCTATTTCAAATTCAACCCGTCCGTGTCATTCCTCGTTGCCTGCAAGGCAAAGGAGGAAGTGGAGAAGCTATGGAAAGAATTATCTGATGGAGGCAAACCGCTCATGGAACTTGGCGCATATCCTTTCAGCGAGAACTATGGATGGTTGGAGGATAGGTATGGGCTTTCATGGCAGATCATGTTCATAGGTGATCGTAAAATAACACAGAATATCATTCCAACACTTATGTTTGTAGGAAATGTCTGTGGAAAAGCGGAAGAAGCCATCGAATTCTACATATCCGTTTTCAAGAATTCACGCGTAGGTGATATCCTCCGCTACGGCAAGAATCAAGCACCAGACAAGGAAGGTACAGTAGTACACGCTTCATTCACCCTTGAGCAGCAAGAATTTGCTGCCATGGACAGTGCCCAACCACATAACTTCGTCTTCAACGAAGCAATATCATTCGTGGTAAACTGCGAAACACAGAAAGAGATTGACTATTACTGGGAAAACCTCTCAGCCAACCCAACAGTCGAGCAGTGTGGCTGGCTGAAGGATAAGTACGGCCTTTCATGGCAGATCGTCCCTATAGTCCTGCAAGAAATGCTTGAGGACAAGGACCCCCAGAAAATATCGCGTGTGACTGAAGTGTTCCTCAAGATGAAAAAGTTTGATATTGCGGCTCTTCAAAGAGCTTATAAAGGAGAATAGTATAAAAAAGCGCGCGTGCATGTGTCATTCATTTCTTCATACCGCGCGATAAATTAGAAGTTTAAGGATTAAATTTTAATTTTTTTCTCCCTGACGACCTAACGCCCTAGAGGTTTATACGTATTTCCACAAAATTATCTTGCACATACGGATACAAATTATACCACATTAACCTGTTAAGAAAAAGAAAAAAGAAGAAAACAGCATCAGAAAATCGTGCGTATTTTCGTTGTTGTAGAAACTCTATCCCATATATTTAAATTACTTAAGTCAAGTATTTTATTAGGAGGCGATTGTTTGTATAAAAAATTCCTACCTTTTCTGTTGATATTAGTGTTCGCGTCAAGCTTTGCAGGTCAAATACTCCTTTTCAGCTCTAAAGTGGCGCCGAATAACATTGAAATCGCAAACGCCGCGGCTGGTCCTTTAGCAAGCGCCTATTTATATGCTGACCCTTCAAATTCTAGTGAAGATGGTTCATCCTTCGCTATTACGAATAGTAATGGACAATTCAATATGACAACGGGCTTAATCCCTGGAACATACAATATTACAGCTTTTGCAATTGGCTATATTCAAGAGAAAATTGATTTAGTAAATGTCGTCGCAGGTCAAACAACACCTGGCATAAACTTCAATCTACAACTATCTGGAGGAATTTCAGGAAAGGTCACCGATGCAGTTAACGGAGATCCAATTAACGGCACTTTCATATTCGCAGAACTCTCAAATGGCACTGGAACTTACGGATGGTTTGGTACTGCTGGACAAGATGGTTCATATCTTTTAATGACAAACCTTGTAACTGGAATATACAATGTCTCAGTCTTTTACGCAGACGGGTATATCAGTGGGATGGCAACATCAAGTGTTGTTGCGGGAGTTGAAACTAAGAATATAAATCTCCAACTACCACGATCAGGAATCATCTCAGGAAAAGTGATGGCGCCAAATGGCACTGGACTCTACGGTATTTCTGTAATCGCAAGTGGCACATCATACTTCGGTTCTGCTACGACGGATGTATCGGGTAATTTCAGAATAGCCACAGGACTCGGAACAGCTAATTACACAGTATATGCCAATGGAGCTGGAAATTACTCAGCATACGGCGGTATTCTTTCACCTACGTTGGTTCATGTTACAGCAGGTCAAGAAACACCTAATATAAACATTGAGCTTACCCCTGTTACATCTCCTCCAACACCTTCTGGTGAAATAAGGGGCCGTATAATAGACATAAATAATAATCCGATAAGATCAGCATCGGTTGCAGCATCAGGGAGCAATGGAACAGGCTATGGCTCTACAGACGATAATGGCGACTATAACATTTCAAGTGGCTTGCTAACAGGAAACGATTACAATGTAAGTGTAACGGCTACAGGATACTTCGATGCTTATTATCCAACTCTTGTCAGTGTCACAATTGGACAAACAACAGATAATATAAACATCCAAATGTTAGCAGAACCTGCAACTACATTCGGAACTATTACTGGTAGTGTCATTGGAAACCCAATCATAATTCCTGAATTCTCAAGTACAATAATCGAAATAATCTCGCTAGCACTAGTAACCGCAGTCGCAATAAAGCTAAAACGCACTCAATTTAAACCAAATGTCCACATAAGTTCATAGTGGAATTACAAACATTTCTCCATTTTTTATTATTGACTTCTTCTGAGTATTGGACTTTTATATCTCCCAATATAACAAAGTCCTTAACAATCTCCGCGCCATTGCTACTGAGTTTTAACAGCAAATGATTAGCAAGTAAATTTTATTTTTTCAAGAAAAAGATTTTGGTTGGGGGCTAAAACTAAACAAGTAGCTAAATAATTCGCTTCTAGAAGAATGTAGTCAGTCTAGTTTGCACCTTCAGAAACTTTAGAACCTCGCTCTTCTCACGCCATCTGGCAAGAGGAAGCTTCAGCCTCTTTCCCACCCCGTACAATGCTTCATCAAGACTCTTAAACTTAATAGGCTCCTTCCTCAAAGCCTCACGGCAGATCTCCCTGAACCTCCAAACACCCAATGGAATCCACTCAGGATACACTTCCATAAACACGATAACCCCCGCCTGGCGTCTAATACTCCTCAAATACTCCAACGCCGGCAGACGCGTGGCATAATAGGCTCCTTCCAAGTCCGAAGCATAGGACTTTCTACCCCTCTGAAACTCATAGTCCACTCCCGGCGAAGGATTGGGATTAGCCGATGTCAGCCAAGCCTCCTGAGCCTCAAACATCCACGAAGAGGGGAAGAAGAGAATCTGAACGTTATTCCCCAACGCCTTGTGACCAAAAATCAAGGAATCGCTTATCCAAGGATAGTCAAGGATCTCTCTGTGAATCGCCTTCCCTAGAATATCATCGATGGCAGTTATGCTCCACTCCGTCGGAACGAGCCTCCGCTCCTTCTTAACCCCAAGCAGGCCAATGGAGAGCATCCTCGTTATCTGCTGCTGAGGAATCTCAGAATCATAAAGCCACAGTATCCCCTCTCCAGCTTTCAAGTCCTTATCAGACACAACACGGTCCACAGGCCTGGGCACATGTGGGTTCTCAGTTAGAACAGCTTGTTTAATCGATGCTGAGGGACCTGACGGCGCCTCCCTAGACGAGAAGACAAGAGACAGTTGAGGCTTCTTGTCAAACCACATCTCCACATCCGTCGGCCTGGACGCCATGACAATCTCCTGAAAAGTTGACAGGAACCTGCTGGGTTCTCTCGCAGATTTAACATCCATGAAGCTTTTTCCCCTCACCAGAGAGAGCCTGTACGTCAGGATATCATTGAACGTTTTGTCAACCCAGCGCTCAGGCAAATCCATTATAGAAGCGTCATCCACAGAAATTGGCGGAACCAGCGGACCAGCTAGAACCTTAGGATAATTCCAGGAGCCCACAAAGATGGCTGGAGGCGACGCTCCAAAAATATTCTCTTTAGTAAGACTCTTCTCAAGCCTGATCAAAGTCTCAGCTTTAACTATGATAGGGCAGACTCCTTTTCCGCATAGCCTTCGATGTCCTCGGCAGATAGAACACAAGTTCCTCTTCTGCTCACTCATCATGACGCTGAACAGCTTTGCCTGTGCGGCCACTACAGCATCCTCCAAAGCATCCTTGAAAAGAATACAAACCTATTTGATACTAAAAACTCAAGGTATCACTAATGAGATAAGCCTATCTAAACTAACACGGAGTGGTTTCACTACTTAATGCGGTATTGTCCTCCGAAAAATAAAGGATATACAGAGTAAATGAGATTCTTGAGTTCCGTTAACTGGGCTGCTCTTATTCTGTTTCTGTTGGAATTTTTGATTCACACGGCACTCCTGTTTGGCAAAGTCCACAGCCGTATCCTTCAAAGTGGTAGTTTGCTCGTACGAACTCTCTTGTGACGTCTAGGTATTTGGAGCACTTGACTTTATCATGACCCGATTTTGAGAGGGCACCAGCTGGACATCTGTCAATACATTTTCCGCATATCCCCTTCGAATAGAACAGGCAGTAGGCATGATGGTCAGTATAAGGCCTCTTAGAAGGAGGAACATCAATCTTCGCAATCACTGAACCACAGCGCATAGCAATCCCCTTCGAAGTAATCAACCCATCGGACAAACCAAAAGTTCCCAAACCAGCAGCATAAGCTGTGTGCCGCTCAGACCATGTTGAAGCGTTCAAATACTTCACTGACTTTCTGCCACCAAAGAGAGGCGAAAGCATCGGTGCCACTGCCTCATATCCCGCCTGCTGAAGCGTAGCAACAACGTGCTTGCAGAGTTTGACGTTCACTTCCTCGCCGAAGATGCGGCTTCTAGCCCATCTCTCATTAGGAAATTTTGTTTGCAAGCGGTGCTCCGATTTCGTAGCTTCAGTCTGAGGTAGTATCCAGCTAATTATCGTTAGCTGTTCAGGTCTTACTTTCACACTAGGATAGGCATTAGCGAATACTTCTATTGGTGAAAGGAAGAAGTCGCCAATATCCTCCTTATAAAATTGGTACAGAGGATCAGCCCCGTTTACAAATCCGACTAGTGGCTCTACCCAAGCCTTCTCATTCTCCTTGTTCTTCAAGGTATTCTCAGGGGACTCGTTGATAAAACGCTTGACAACTGTTTCAATCCACTGAGCTGAACTCTTTTCATTATCTTGCAATTTTGACTCCTCATAAAAAATTGAATTCGAAGTTAATGAGTCTTTACTTCTTACCCGAAGAGATCTTTCTAAGTTTACCTTGAGAATTAAATTCCATAGCATTAGAGAACTAGAACACGCACTCTAAACAGAATCCTATTCATTGGATTTTAGTAGACGTCCTTCCCGGTCTATCTCATTCTTCCTTATCCGTGTTGTAGAGATTGGTGTGCAATCCTGAGCCAGAATCATATTAATTGCAATCATGTCCAAGGGCTTCAATCCTCTTTCTACCCTTAGCCTATTGATTTCCACTACTCCATCCACCGTCTCACGGCTCGATAGAATAGCCTCGATACCACCATCATTCAGTGTAGGCCCGTACGCATCATCTATGGGAACAATCTGGACTCTGTCAAGAACGTCCATTTTTCTCAGCTGGGCGGTGAGCTCCCTCTTTCTATAACTGTAGACTGCAACCTCATGTGGCTTAGGATTCTTCCTGAGCATCCTATCCGTTGTCAAACCTATCACAACGCAGTCACCCATCTCCAAAGCCTTCTCAATCAGTTTTATGTGGCCTCTATGGAGCTTGTCAAAGGTGCCTCCGAGACCAACCTTCCCATACTTCCTTCGAATGGCAGGCAATGGTGTTCCCAAACCCTTTTAATAATGATTCAGCTCTTATGAACAGTGATTGAAGATTCATCTTGAGGATTATAACTTTGCTGTCAAGAGACGTTTTAGAATGCTACATCAAGGCTGGAAAAATAGCATCTGAAGTTCGAAGTGAGGCAAAGGAAATCGTAAAAAAGGGTGTACCCCTCCTCGAAATCTGCGAGAAAGTCGAGGCCTCAATCAAAGCGAAGGGAGGAGAACTAGCCTTCCCCTGCAACATCTGCCTCAACGAGATAGCCGCGCACTACTCATCACCCCCAGAAGACGCCCAAACCGTGCCAAAGAACGCTGTTGTGAAGATTGATTTGGGCGTCCACATCGACGGCTACATCGCCGACACAGCTATGACCGTCTGCCTGAACCCAGAGTTCGACGGAATGGTCTACGCGGTGAACGAAGCGCTGAAGCAGGTTATCAACATGGTTCGCCCAGGTGTTAAAACTTCACAGATAGGAGAGGTAGTCCAGAAGACTGCTCAACGATATGGGTTAAAACCCATCTGGAACCTAACTGGACACCAGCTGAGCAAGTACGTCTTACACACCGGAAAACCAATTCCCAACGTCCCACGATTCGACTTTGCAAGAATTAACGCTGGAGAAGTCTTCGCAATCGAACCCTTCTTCACCCTCTCATCAGGCAAAGGCGAAATCCGCAGCGGAACAGACTCGTACATATTCCGTCTACAGAGGGAAAGAGGCGTTAAGAGCCCCACGGCAAAGGATCTCATGGATAAGATCAAGGAGAATTTCAAGACTTTACCCTTCTCGAAGAGGTGGCTGAACGGGTTTATGCCAAAAAGCGAATTAGATGCAGCCTTCAAAGAACTGCTTTCTGCGAAAAATCTGATGGACTATCCAATCCTGATTGAAGCTGCAGGAAAAACCGTGGTCCAGGCAGAGCACACAGTCATAGTAACGGATGACGGCCGCATAGTAACAACGCAGTAACTAACTTTTCTTCGGCGGTTCTTCGACGTAAATGGCTGTGATCATCATCGGCTCATTGCACTTCTGGCAGTTTTCTACGGTCTTGAATACATAGTCACCCTTAGCAAAGGGTCTCACGTTCTTGAAACCGTCATTTTTACATTCAACAGTCGTCAGTATCTTCGGGACAGGCGGAGGAGTCATAGTCAGTCTCTTTAGGAACTGTGCTAATGCTAAGAAGGATGTGGCGAAGCCAAACAAGCCTAAGAAAAGTTGAAAACTCGCGTTCGCGGAGCCGTTGAAGAAGGCGGTCACCGCGTCATAAAGATAGTATATGGAGAAGAGGAATATTCCCACTACGAATATCAGGAATATTGGTATTGGCGGTCCTTTCTGAGCTGTTTTCATTGATTTCACTGTCCTATCCCAACCGAATTCCCTATACCTGCGACTATTACTATGTCTCCTTCCTTCGCCCTCTCGTGAATAAGCCTCTTAACCCTGGCGACGGCTATGTCGGTACCCTCGTAAATGTCCTTAGTCATTGGCGAGACGGACTCCTTAACGGATTCTTTGACTATTACGGCGTGAACTGGAATCTTGTACTTTAGCGTGATCTCCTCAATAGTATACTGGTCCACTCCTATTCCGCCAATGGCAGCACCTGTTCCCTCAGAGGTCTCTCCGCTCTTCTCTCCCTCGTACTTCCCAGCCGCGTCTATCATTATTACAGCTGCGACTTTGCCTTCGTTCTCGTCAATAAGCTTCTTTATAGCTTCTCCGGGCTTACCAACAGTTGACCCCGGACCCTCTGCCTTCAAGACAAGAAGTCTGCGTCCTTCAAACTGTGTCTCGGCTACAACAACATCCTTTGCAATCTTCCTCGTCTCATTTCCATGCATAAACTTGGCAGCTACCAGGGCGCCGGCTCCATCGCCTATAGGCTGTCCGTCGGCGAAGGCCTTGATCGCCACAGAATAGGACTCCGCTATCTCCATAATCATCGGAAGCTGCATCTGTATCTGCATAATGAGGTACAGGCTCATCGTCTTCTTTCCCAAGAGGTAAAAATGGTTTACAACTCGGTAAATGGTATTCAGGCTTATGGCTACTTCCAGCACTCCTTCGATGTCATTCGTCTTCACATCATCCGCAGTGGGAGCGATCAGCTTAACCTCATCTCTAAATCGCTGATCCCTAACGTCAAGTGCGTGGTCTAGCTTAGGGACGATTCCCGTTGGATCGAGGCTGGCAGGCATTATAGTGAAGTACTCTAAGAAGTGGTCGATTCTGGGAGTGGGGTCAATAGCCTCTTTCGTCGACTCTTTTAGCGTGGCTATAGCTAGATTTCGAGCAGTGTCTTTCATGCCTTTCAAGCGACCAGCAGCGTTCCCAATCTCCCTTAGCATTAGGTACGTCTGAAGCCTATTCCCATAGAATATGAATAGGAAGAATGATAACAAATAGAAGAACTGGAGTATCAGTGAAGTTGGATCACCAGTATTTATTTGAGCGAAAATAGAAGAAAACATACTCTGAACCTTCAAAGTAAACTCTGAAAAGAGAGTTATAAACATTAAGTTAGCAAACACACCATCCACAAGTCAATCTCGAATATAGTAGACAATAATTTAATTCTCAAAGGATTAAACCTTTTGTTTTCACCCGCAGAGCAAATAAGAGCATAAATGGGCTTGCCAACATCCGAGCTTCGCACAGGCTCTCGCACTGTACTAACACTCAAACGCAGAACGGCTTAACTTCCGTGTTCGGAATGGGAACGGGTGTTTCCCGTCCTGCTATGATCGGCAAACCCAAGAGGTACTCTAAGGTGACTACGAATAAACGTTTCGGTTTTCCAGAGAGTATCTCCTCTGTAATTATGCAAGAATTAAAAGTTATTATGCCCTGATAGCGTCTTTCCAATCTAATGTCAATCAGCAATGTGAAGCCCCTAATACCATTTCCAGCGTTGCTCATCGAAGAAGATGCTGAAAGCATCTTGGTCGTCGGCGACCTTCACATTGGATGGGAATTAAGCTTAACCGACAGAGGAATCTTCATCCCCTCGCAAGTCTCTCGAATCCAAGCTCGGCTGCTCCAACTGATTGAAGAGTACAAACCCACACGCCTAATATTCTTAGGTGACGTGAAAGAGGCTATTCCCATGATAAGCCTTGAAGAGTGGAAGGACGTTCCAGAATTCTTTGAGGCTATGCAGAAGGCTGTCGGTGATGTCTCTGTTACCCTTGGCAACCACGACGGAGACTTGGAGCCTCTGACTCCTCCGAACATAAAGATTCTTCCCTCAAGCGGAATAGTCGTCGGAAAGAATACTAAAATTGGGCTCTTTCACGGGCACGCCTGGCCATCACCAGAGGTTATCTCCTCCGACTTACTGATAATGGGACATGTTCACCCTGTAATATGGTTCAGGGACAAGATGGATCTCTGGACAGTTAGACAAGTCTGGGTTAAGGCGAAATGTGAAGGAGACAAGCTGGCGAAAGCCTATTTGAAGTATCGAAAAATTAAGCCTGAGGGAAGGGCGAAGGAGGTTTTAAAAGAGAAGTTCCAAGTCGAGGTAAGCGATGCAGGGCTAATAATCATACCCGCATTCAACGATTTGGTAGGTGGCTTATCAATTAACAGGCTAGAGAAGGGTCTTATGGGGCCTATTCTAGGCTCTGGCGTGGTTGACATGGAAGCTGCGGAGGTATATCTCCTAGATGGAACGTATATCGGAGTGGTGAAGCAATTAAGAAACTATACAACTTAAATCTGCTTAAAATTCACTGAAGAGGGCTGAAAACAGCGATATGGAACAGACTGTAACGGAAAACGAGGCTATAGATAGGATTTATCAAGAAATACAGCAGGCTGGGAACATAAGCAACGATCAAAAGAATCGTCTAACCGAACTGTTCGGTAATAGGTTTCAGAGTGCTCTTAAGGCTATAGATGTGGGAAAAGTCAAGAAGTACCTCTTTCACCCGAGCGAAAGGATTGTATGGATTGTCGTTGGGAAGGAGGGTGATTACCAGATTCTCCCCAGAGTGGGCTTCTGCTCATGTAACGACTTCTACTTCCGCGTCATAAGCCATGAGGCTACTCTATGCTACCATTTAATCGCGCAGAAGTTAGCTGAAGCCCTCAAGAAATTCATTCTTATTGAAAATTCCGATGAAGCCTACGGTCCTCTGATGGATGATTGGCGGAAGATTCAGTCTGAGACGAGACGTCTACCAATTGGAGAAGTGGAAAACGTAAGGAAGATAGTTGAAATCATATTGTCCGAGGAAGGAGAGCTACCCATAAGCCCACTCCTCGAAGAAGTCAAGAAAACGGGCTTCAACTCTCTAACCACCCGCCACCTTTCAAGCATTATGATAGCCGATAAAAGAAAACGATTTAAATGTAAGCAAGGATTATGGATTCTGGTCAAGGCTTCAGTATAAGCGGGGTAATCACTCTTGGCATCGATTATACCATTTGGGCTCCTCCACGACATCGTCTTTCCGATTTTAGTATTCCTGACGCTACTTCTAGTCTTCGTCTACTTACTATATCAGAGGCGAAGCGAGCAGGAGTAGGATTAAGTGGGAACCCCAGTGTTTTCTCTAATTATCTCCGCGACTTTTATAATACTGCCATGACAAGTGAGGTCTAATGGAAAGGGAAGTATTCTCCCTCCTTTCTAAGCCTCTGAGAGAGGAGATTGATAATCTCGGTTGGAAGAAGGCAACAGAGATCCAAGAGATAGCTGTGCCAGTAATCCTGAAGAAAGAGGATGTTTTACTCATCGCTCCAACTGGGACGGGAAAGACCGAGGCAGCAGTCTTCCCAGTCTTCGAGCTTTTTCTTCAAGAGCGGTGTAACGCGGTTCTACAGGGCATATCCATCCTCTATATTACTCCTCTAAGGGCGTTGAACAGGGATATCTTTGGAAGACTCATCGAGATTGGAGAGCGCCTTGACATAAATGTTCAAGTCAGGCATGGGGACACGACGCAGCACACCCGGAGAAAGCAAGCCCTAAAGCCTCCTAACATGTTGATAACTACTCCTGAGACTCTGCAAGCCATTCTTCCTGGAAATAGAATGCAACAACACCTCAAGGAGGTCCGATGGGTCATCATCGATGAGATTCACGAACTAGCAACCGACAAGCGTGGAGTTCAATTAACAGTCTGTCTTGAGAGGCTTAGGCAGATAGCTGGAAGGGATTTTCAGAGAGTTGGCCTGTCGGCGACGATCGGAAGTCCAGAGTTGATAGCCCAGTTCCTGCGAGGTGACGGCCGCTCCGCCAGAATCTTGAGAACAGGAGAGTTCAAAGACATTGAGGTCTCGGTTGAGTCTCCCACGACAAAGAGGGATGATGAGAGAATCGCGAGCAACGTGATGATTTCCGCTGGTAGCGTAAGGCGAATTCAGAGATTATTCGAAATAATCGAAGCGCACAAGTCTACTCTAGTCTTCACAAACACGCGGGAGCACGCGGAAGCTCTCTCATCCCGTATGCTAGCTCTGAGGCCTGAGCTGGAGATTGGCGTTCACCACGGTTCACTCTCGAAGGACATGCGTGTAGAAACGGAGGGAAAACTGAAGAAGGGCGAGTTGAGGGCGGTTATCTGCACTTCCTCTCTTGAACTTGGGATTGATGTTGGAGACGTCGAGTTCGTAGTGCAGTACATGTCTCCGAAGCAGGTTACGCGGCTTCTTCAGAGAATCGGCAGAAGCGGACACGTCATTGGAGCCACGTCCAAAGGATGCATAATCGCGAGTTGGCCTGATGACATTCTAGAGTCAGCTGTAATTTCTAAATTTGCTCTAGAGGGGTTGCTAGAGACTCCTAAAATCCACGAAAACGCGTTGGATGTACTAGCTCAGCAGGTCGCTGGGATAGCCTTGGATCATGGGAGAATTAGACTTGATGATGCTTTCCGCATTGTTACTAGAGCTTGGCCTTATAGAAACCTCAGTTTAGAAGAATTCACCAGCGTGATCTGGCAGCTCGAGAAGAGGAAGCTCGTCTGGTTCGATGGGGACGTGATCGGAAAAAGGTATCCTCAACTCTTCAGATACTACTATGAAAACCTCTCTATGATCGCAGATGTGAAGCACTATGACGTCATAGAATTCCTTAACCGAAGGAAGATCGGGACACTTGATCAAGAGTTCATAGCCAAGAATGGCAAGGCAGGCCAGGAATTCATTATGCATGGCCAGAACTGGAAGATACTTGGCGTAGACGATGAAAAAGGCGTGGTTCAAATTGAACCAGTCCATCAGAGCTTCGGCTCCATTCCATCCTGGGAAGGAGAGATGATCCCCGTATCATATGAGGTAGCCCAAAAAGCCGGAAGAATCAGAGGGGAGATTGAGGCGCAGCTAGTCAAAGGTCTGGATTCAAGCGAGGTTTTCAGCGGTTATTCCATTGATAAGGAAGCAGCTGAGAAGATCGTTGATATTGTCAAAAGACAGATTGACGAGAAGTATCCAGTTCCAACCGACAAGAAGATATTGATCGAATCCTTTGAAAATTATGCAATAATCCACAGCTGTTTTGGTGATCTCGTAAACGAGACGCTTGGGAAAGCTTTAGCCTCGATGCTCAGCTCCAGAGTCGGAATCAACATCGGCACCCAAGCTGACCCCTATCGTATTGCACTGATCTTCCCGACGTATGTCAACTCCGAAGCGATAAAGAAGGAACTAGCAAACATAAGGCCGGAAGATCTGGATATAATCATAGTGAATACTATGGCTGAGACATCCCTTCTAGCCTGGCGCCTCTGGAACGTAGCAAAGCGCTTCGGTTTGGTGTCTCGCAACGCAGAGTTTAAACTAAGCCACGGCAGAATGATGGTGAAGGTTCTTCAAGGCACTCCCGTCTACAAGGAGGCTCTAAGAGAGATCTACGTTGAGAAGCTGGACTTGGAGTATGCAAAGAAAATCTTAGCTATGATCCAGAGCGGTGAGATCGAGGTGGAAACAGCTCATAGGCATAGTGAGTATTCAGCCTTCGCACTTCCAATTCTAGACAGAATCGCGCCTCACGATGTCTTAAGGCCAATAATCCCCACGAAGTCCATAATCGAAGTGATCAAGGACAGGCTTGAATCCGAAGACATGAAGCTAATCTGCATCTTCAAAGGAGACTATGAAGGAGTGAGGAAAGTCAGAAGCCTCCCCAAAGATATTAAATGTCCAAAATGCGGGTCCACCCTCATAGCTGCAACCTACAAAAATGACCTTAATCTGATCAACATAGTCCGAAAGAAGGTGAAGAAGACAAAGCTTTCCTCAGAAGAGGAGAAGGCCTGGCAGACAGCTTGGAAAAACGCAAGTATAGTGCAGAATTATGGCAAAAAAGCTATAACAGCAATGGCTGCTAGAGGCGTAGGCCCAACAAATGCCGTGAGAATCCTTCACACCTACCATCGAACCGAGGATGACTTCTACCTGGACATAATCAGAGCAGAAAGAGATTACGCTAGAACAAGGATGTTCTGGGACAAGTAACTCAACCTAATCTGATCACTTGAGAGCGTCTCCAGGCAGTCTATGGGACATCGCCTTCACAACATCATAAACGATATTTACATCCACCCTTTCTATCTCCTTCCAAGCCCTCAGCTCCTCAACAAGTCTGTTCAACTCAAGAGGGTCCTTCGACCGGCAGTTCGCCAGTATAGAGTGTGTCGGTCCAAGTGAAAGAGCTACAAAGTTGATAGGATCCAGTTTGGTCAGTTTTTCAGCCACAGACCGGGTGTCCACGCCTGGTGCCAGAACCAAACCTATCTGGTAAAAGTTTGTGTATCCAAATTTTCTGGCGTTGAAGACAGCCTCTATCCTGAAGTAGTCTCCTTCTTCGAGCCGTTGTCTTCGGCGTCGTATGGTATCGTCAGAGACATCGATGACCTTAGCTATTTCAATGTCGCGCATTCGACCGTTTTTCATGAGAAGGCGAATTATTGCCTTGTCTATCTTGTCTATTTTAGGTTTTTTCTCTGACATGGCTCAACTCTTGCGTATTATTCGCATAATACATTTAAATATTGCTATTTAAGAATTATGTAGGAACAAAAAAACCTGTCAGATATATTTCGAATATATCTGATTTATGTTTCACATATCTTACTACAATAAGACGGTGAAAAATAACTTGGGCACAATAACCCGCCTATTCGGATATCTTAAACCTTACTGGTACCTCGTAGCCGCTTGCCTAATCATGGCTGAGGTTACAGCGTACCTAGGAGCGCTTGAGCCGATCTACACACAACAAGTAATTGACAACGTCATCGAAAAACAGCAGTACAACCAACTCACCTCTCTCATACTGAGTTTGATAATCATAGTTGTAGGAAGCGGTTTCATCAGCTACATCGATCACTATATCCAGATGTATGTAACTCAGCGAGTTATGGCCAATATTCGCCGGCTTCTTCTGGACTCCCTACAGAAGAAGAGCTTCTCCTTCTACGATAGAAACAAGGTGGGGCAACTCGTCTCAAGAGTGACAGTTGATGTTGAGGCAATTGGACGACTATTGGGGACGATGATCGAGCACATAGCTTCAACGGTAATGACGGTTACAACCGCGTTTTTCATAATGTACGGGATTAATCCCACTATGGCACTTATCACTATGGCACCAATGCCCTTCATCTTCCTACTTTCCATGCGCTTCGCCCAGAAGATGATTCCTCTAATGCGCGAGCAACAGAATATACTAGCAAACATAGGTGTAAGCATACAGCAGAACATCTTTGGCATGAAGGTCGTACGAGCATTTCAAGCAGAGGATGAAGCAGTGGAGTCGTATAGGAGTGTAGAGAGAAACTATGTCAACAACGGTGTACTCTCTGGAAAACTCAGAGCACAGAACATGCCAGTGGGTGGCTACATACTGACTATGGCCGTCGCAGTCATCTACGTCTACGGCGCCAGCATCATTATCTCCCCGAATCCCGTATTAACGGTCGGCATGATCTACATGTTCAGCCGCTACGTAACACGTCTGGCAATGCCCTTCAGAATGCTGAGCATGATGATTACTCAGTTTACGAATGCACAGGCGGGTGCTGAGCGGGTATTCACGATTATGGATGAGGAGCCAGACATAAAAGAAGATTCTGGCGCCGAAGTACTCCCGCACGTTCAAGGTACAGTTGGATTAGAGCACGTTTACTTCGAGTATTTACCTGGAAAGACCGTTCTTGAAGATGTGAACTTCGAAGCAAAGCCAGGAGAGGTCATAGCGATTCTAGGTGCAACAGGATCTGGCAAAAGCACACTCATCTACCTGATTCCTAGATTCTATGATGTAACAAAAGGAAGAATAACCATCGACGGAGTGGACATTCGCGATGTTACAATCAAGTCTCTAAGGCAGCAAGTCGGTGTGGTTCTCCAAGAAATATTCCTATTCACAGGAACTATCCGAGATAATATTGCCTTCGGCAAACCCGATGCAACCCAAGAGGAAATAGAAAACGCAACCAAACTAGCCAAGGCTCATGACTTCATAATGTCTTTCCCACAGGGCTACGATACAATGGTTGGGGAGCGAGGCATAACCCTCTCCGGCGGACAAAAGCAGAGAGTAGCCATCGCTAGAACACTGGTTACAAACCCAAGGATACTAATCCTCGATGACTCACTCTCATACGTGGACGCAAAGACTGAGCAGGATATTCAGCAAGCTCTTAAAGCAGTCATGAAAGGAAGGACGACATTCGTCATAGCCCAGCGCCTCTCAACAATCAAGAATGCAAATAGAATCATGATTCTCGAAAATGGTCGAATTGCAGAGATGGGCACCCATGAGGAGCTAATCGCCTTCGACGGGGTTTACAAGCGGATTTACGAGACGCAGTTTGAAGCACTGCTGGAGACACCTCCAATCTACGGAAACAGCGCACAGGAGGGATCCTAAAGTGGGCTTTGGCGGTGGACCAATGGGCCCAGGAATGGGTCCGGGAATGGGTGGTGGTGCAGGAGTCTTTGGCGGTAGATCGGAGCGGGAGGGTAGGAGAAAGCTCTCTGATACAGTCCTTCTCAAGAGACTTGTACGTTACATGCGACGGTATCAGCACCAACTAATCATAATTATTGCCTCGGTGATTACAAGTTCTCTCTGTAATACGATGATGCCGTATCTGCACAGTATAGCCATCGATCAAATCATCAGCCCCGGGAACTTCAGCGGCTTCTATTGGTGGGTACCTGTTTTCCTCAGTATCGCCACTTTAGGCTTTATTACAATGTATTTGCAACAGTATCTCATCGCCTATGTAGGCGAGAATGTTATCTCAGAAGTTCGCCGCGACATGATGAAGCACTTGCAGGTTCTATCTCTCAGATACTTCGCTGAGGGAGAAACAGGCAGAGTCATGTCGAGGGTGACTAACGACGCAGAAGCAGTTCGCGTCTTCTTTAGAATGGGGATTACGACGGTCTTCATGGACATCGCGACGATAACTGGAGCTCTTGTCCTAATGACATATCTAAACCCTCAACTCACGCTAATATCTGTTATAATGATCCCTATCATACTTGGATTCACTTTCATCTTAGGTCATTTCTCGAGGAAAGCATACCGAGTCACTCGTATGACTATTTCCACTGTAACCTCTTTGTCTCAGGAAGCCATATCCGGAATGAAGGTAATCCAATCATTCACAAGAGAAGAGGGGACGATGGATACCTTCAACAAAGCCCAAGATGAGAATGTAAAGTCAAATCTTAATGCAGCAAGAATCTCCCTCAGTTCAATGCCCGTTACAAGCTCGATGCGCATCTTAGGCACAGTTCTAATCCTCTGGTTCGCCACAACTCTGTACCAGTCAGGTGTGCTAAATGTTTCAACACAGCTTGGAATCTTAGTCGCGTTCCTAGAATACCAGATGCAACTATTCATGCCCCTTATGACCATCAGCCAAGTATACATTCAGTATCAGTCGGCGATGTCAGGGCTTGAGCGAATGTTCGACGTACTCGACACAGACGTCGAAGTGAAAGAGCTCCCGCAAAACGAGATCCTGGAGCTTCCACCCCTAGAAAAGGAAATCCTATTCGACCATGTAACATTTGGCTATGACCAGAAGGTCCCTGTGATACATGATGTATCATTCAACATACCCTACAACCAGAAGGTCGCCATAGTCGGTCCCACCGGGGCTGGTAAGAGCACACTGATAAACCTTCTATGCAGATTCTATGATCCTCTAAGCGGAAACATCTCCATTGACGGCCATGACTTAAAGGCCATCTCCCTCAGCTCACTACGGAGCAAAATCGGCATCGTCCTCCAAGACTCATTTCTCTTCAACACCACAGTTAGAGAGAACATCCGCTATGGAAGGCCATTAGCGAGCGACGAGGAAGTTATTAACGCAGCTAAGGCAGTTGGCGCTCACGATTTCATCATGCGCTTACCAGACGGATATGACATGGTGATAAGCGAAGGCTCCTCAAACATATCCTTAGGCCAGAGGCAGCTTATCTCATTCGCCAGAGCGCTACTCGTGGACCCCACGATACTCATCCTAGACGAAGCAACCTCCAGCGTCGACCCCTACACTGAGCTCATCATACAGAACGCCCTCCAGAAGCTCTTAGAGAATCGCACAGCTATAATCATCGCCCACCGCCTCTCAACCGTGAGATCCGCCAACAAGATAGTAGTCCTTAACGGCGGGCAGATCGTCGAGGAAGGAACACACAGGCAGCTACTTGGCAAGGACGGATTATACAGCCTCCTGTATCGAAGCCAACTGAGAGACGACATCAAAGTCTGAACGTAATAAAATAAACCCGGAAACGAGCTCCTACATCCTCTAATTCAATCCAAGTCTCAATCCATTTTTCTATTCTTTTAGGAAATTGTAACTACTCTGTTATTTCTTGCATGTCTATTTGTAGTTTATCTGCCAAGATTTTAAATTCTGTCCAAGTGATATCTGCTAATGGTATTCCCTCTGCCAGTCTCTTCTTCTCCATTCTCTCTTCAGGATCTCCTGGGACTAGAATATCATTAGAGCCTGGTGCTTTCTTCGAGTTCCTCATTGCTTTAACTATTGTCTCCATCTGTTTTCTAAACTCCGTGATGTCGATGAATGAGCTAATGTTTATTGCCTCAAAGAAGACGCCGTTACCTCCCTTGAACTCGCTGTTGTATTCACATCCAGTGCCACTCATTATTCCGGCGAGGATTTCAGTCATCAAGCTCAAGCCGTATCCCTTATACGCCGCGTAGCCTCCAAATGGTAGGATTGCTCCTCCGGAGTAGAGGTCGCTTGGATTGATACTAGGTTTTCCTTCTTTGTCCAAAATCCATCCCTCTGGAAGCTGCTGCTTGCTTTGAAGTCTCACCCATACTTTTCCTTCAGCACAGACGCTTGTAGCCATATCAAATACAAAAGGTCTCCCCTCTGCTGAAGGAGCAGCAAAGCTTATCGGGTTTGTACCGAGCATTCTCTCCATCCCGCCGAATGGTACCACCATCTTCGAAGCATTAACAAAAGCTAGGCCTATCATATTCTTCTCCGCAGCCATAAGAGTATAATCAGCAAGCCTTCCAACGTGATTGCAGTTAAAGACAGAGGAAACTCCTATTGTATTCCTCTCAGCCTTCTCTATTGCAATCCCCATTGCCTTAATCCCCACCACTTGGCCGAAGCCCCAGTTTCCATTCAGGAGAACTGATGAAGGCGTCTCTCGTACAACCTCTAATCTGGCGCCGGGCTTAATTCTCTTCTCCAATAAATTGTTAGTATATCGTAGTATGCGAATTATTCCATGTGAGTCATGACCTGCAAGATTAGCTCTTACAAGGAAGTCCGACACCAGTTCAGCCTCTTCCTTCATAGCCCCAGCCGCTGTCAGATATTTTTCCCCAAGCTGCCTCAGTTTATCAGCTGATAGAACAATCATACACAATCCCATACTCTAGATATCCTCAGAAGATTCTAAAAACTTTCCATAGGAGAATTCTTAAAGCAGGCGTACCTTAAGCATTTAAGATAAAAATGGACGGGATAAATCTAGAATCAGTGACAAAATCCTTCGGCTCCAAGGTTGCCGTGAGAGACCTGACCCTCTATGTTGCGCCAGGGGAGATTCATGGTCTTCTAGGCCCCAACGGTTCAGGCAAAAGCACAACTATGAAGATGGTTATGGGCATTGTAAAACCCGACCGCGGTCAGATAAATCTGTTCGGAGCAGATGTATTGCATCGCCCCGTAGAGGCTAAAAGACTTGTAGGATACGTTCCCGAGTTGCCTTACCTCTACGAGTACTTGACTCCTTCAGAATACCTAGACTTCATAGGCACCGCCTACCACATAGACGTGAAGACCAGAAGGGAGAGAGTTGATGAGCTCTTGGAAGCACTGCAAATGAGAGAACACATCAACGAGGTCATGAGTGGTTTCTCTCAAGGGATGAAGCAGAAGATCGCCATAACCGCTTCTCTCCTCCACCGGCCAAAAGCCCTCATTCTGGATGAGCCGCTAAACGGTTTAGACCCTCGGTCAGTCAGGATTGTCAAGGATATCCTTCAGCGTCTCACTGGAGAAGGTGTAGCCGTCCTCTTCAGCACCCACGTTCTTGAGATCGCTGAAGCCATGTGCCACAAGATTACAATAATGAGTGAAGGAACTATCTTAGCGGAGGGAACCATGCAGGAACTTAGATCCAAGGCTGGAATGCCAGGTTCGACGTTGGAGGATACGTTTTTAAAGCTCACTGGCAGCGAAGACACTGAGAAGATAGTTGAGGCACTGAAGCTTTGAATCTGTCAACAGTCCTGAGCCTCGCAGCAGTCTTATTCAAGTCATACTTCCGAGCGAGTAGACCGGGGTATAGAAGTCCGTTCTCTAATCCCCGCGTAGTCATTCTGGTAGACGTGGTACTCTTCACAGCTTCCTTTGGATTGATTTCCTATCTACTACCCTCTCTTCCATCAGATCTCACAATCTTGCTTCAACCTGTTGTTGCACAGGCCATAGTAGGACTCCCCGTCATCTTAACTTCGGCAGTTATACTAGCGGGGATACTCTTTGAACTGGGGCAGACAAGTGGTCTCGCCTCAAGTGAAGCAGTGAACTGGCTTCCAGTTACCCCACAAGAATACGTCATAGGATCCAGTGTCTCAGTGTGCTTTGCCTATTCACTCTTCCCCGCTCTTGCATTCGGCTTAACTATACCACTTGCCTTACGCTTCGGAATGTCTTCTGTGATTCCATTCTTCGTCCTAATTTCTCTTCTCTCCTTCCTCTGGGGAGCCGTTATCGTTGAGACACTCAGAGCAGTAATGAACCGTATTTCCACCAGCGTTTACAAGAGAAGCGGCAGATTCGGCGTTGTCTTACGCCTAGCCCTCCTAGTCACCTTACTTGTTGCCGTACAAATCGCATTCAATCCTTACATCCTCTACGCAGTTCTCTCAAGCATCGTTAGTGGCATAAACCTAGCCTGGTTTGTTCCAATGGTTTGGCCTTCTGTAGTTGTTTTGTCCCTTCTATTATCTGATAATACAAGGGCCGCCGTGTTCGTCCTTCTCTCCGCTGTATTCACATTCCTAATCCTAGAATCTGCAGCTTGGCTTAGAGTCAGATACTGGTCGCCAATGGCTGTTACTATATCCGTCTCCACTTCAACCGTCTATACTCCAAAAGAGAGGTCCTTTCTGTGGCTAGATTCTGTAAGCTTCTCGTTGGCTTCCAAAGAACTAAAATCCCTCTCTAGACGAAAGGACATGGCTAGATTCCTTGCTATACCCATAATGCTTGTAATAGTGACCATACTTCCAATAATAACCTCTGGCGAAGACTCGCAGACTGCCTTGTCCGGGGTAAGCCTCCTCCTCCTCAGCGAAGCCTCAATCATCCTGCCGATAATGCTATCCTCGGTGAGCATAGGTCAGGAGGGAAGATCCATCACCAACATCTACATGCTTCCCATCTCTGCAGAGGAACTCATCAAGGGAAAGCTCTTCCATGCTTGGATCATCTCAGGAGTGGCTGTGTTCGGCATAGCAGTGCTCATGCAGATTCTAGCACCTGTATCACCCTTACAGTTCCTGGTAACACTCGTCGCCATAGCATTCATAGTAGTTACAGAGGGATATATCGGACTTGGAGCTGGCTCACGCCACCCCGACTTCACAATAGGACCCAGAGCGAGATACGTCACATTCACAGGCTTCATAATCGCCTTTGCCTTGGGACTCGCGGTTACAGCCACCACTCTACTCCCTCTTATATTATACTTCACCGGATTCTTCACGATATTAATCGGAGGCTCCATATCAATTCTGCTAACAATCATGTCAACGATAGTAGTGGGAATGGCTCTTCTAATCCTCGCCCGCTCCTACTGCAAGAGAGGTGTAGAGAAGTTCCTCTCTAACATGGAAGTCTAGCCTCCATTTCATAAGACTCCCACCAACCTTTCTCTTTACTACGTATCATTTTCAATAGAACCAGCTTTGAAGACGCTCACTTCTCCGCAGTGATCCTTATCCAATGATGATTAAAGTTGATTCTACTACCATCTTCAAAACGTAGGTTAATACCGCCTGTCACTCCAGCCTCAGCCAGATATTTCATAACTGTGAAGAGAGGTCTTTCACGCTCAGGCGCATTGGCTATTTTGATCCACTCTCCAAATTCCCGTTCGTTGATCCACTCATCCAAACCAGTAATCTTAAGACCAGATGTCTCTACAAAACTCTTAAGTTCTTTAAATGAAAGCATTTTAAGATGGGAAGGATCGCGGAGAGCCTCCAGAGCATTGTGAATTTCAGCTTCTCTTGTGTTCTCAGAGGAGATCACATCCGCTATTATCAATTTCCCGCCCCTTCGAAGAACCCTAACCATCTCACCCAAAACTCTTGCTGGCGATGTGAAATGATGAAACGTCAGACGAGTCACAATGGCATCGAAGTATGAGTCTCCGAAAGGTAGGTTTTCGGCCTCGCCAACCTCGAATCGAACATTTTGTAATCCAAGTTTAATGCTTCTCTGGCAGGCACGCTCAATCATTTCAGGAGTAATGTCAAGGCCAACCACCTCACTCACATGAGAAGCAAGAGCCGTTGTGAGAATGCCTGGACCACAACCCAAATCCAAAACGCGGATACTACCCTGCATCTCGATGACAGGAGCGCTTATTCTATCGATTATCTCTTTATCAGAGAACAATCTTGATTCTTGCATAGACTCTGATTGACGAGCGAACTCCTTTTTTACAGTGAAATTGTGGTCTTGATTTCCATCTTTTGAAGACATAAGAATTATCATCTCATGAAATCTAGACACTGGTTGATATTGTTTTGCATTCGAAAAGGCTAGTTTTCATTTCGAGACCCTTGTTAGGATTTGTACATTCATTTTCGTTCAGAGGTTCTTCCATCCCATCGCGGGCGGTTCAATTCCCATTTGCCATAGAAGAGCGATTAGTTCACCTCTATGATGAACTTCCTCTTCAAAGAGGTGAATAAGAACATCTTCACCTGTTACCTCTATAGTCGTATCAGACTTAACTCTCTTGTATTTCATCGCTAATCTGCTAGGGGTCAGAGAATCAAGGAATATCCTCATGCGTGCTTCTACACGCTCCATGTATTCTAGGATATCTTTCACATTCTCGTATTCTTCGTATCTTCCTTGGGTGCGGCGATGCTCTCCTAACAGAAAGTCAAGCCAGTAATCGCTGCATCCCATGGTGTGTATGAAAATGTTACGGAGAGACTGAAAACTGGCTTCACGATTTTTAACTAGTTCATCCCATGGAAGACTTGCGAGAGTCTCAAAGTATTTGTGTCTAATTTCCTCATTGTATCTCAGAAGCTCTACTATGGATATCATCAATTCATCCTCTTGACAATAAATCCCTGAATTTTACCTCTCTAATAGTTGCTCTATTACTTTTACACCTTGCCAAAAGTCCTTCGCATACGTAGCGTCAACTTTCTTAGATATTTTCGTCTAATCATTTCCTCGCTTTTGATTCAAGAATTTAATTGTTCATACCCGTAATCTCAAAGGATACTTTCCATACTTCCTAGCCTCGTCAACATAGAAGAGGATATTTTCGAACTTCACATTAGGATGCATGGAGTTGCTCTCAGAAAGCACGAAGCCTCCACCTTGCGCAGCAGTATCTATGCAGCGTCTGACGTCTCTCCTTACATCTTCTTCACTTCCATTCGGAAGGATCCATGTGCAGTCGACGTTGCCTTGAATGTAAACTCTTCCTCTATATCGCTTCTTAACATCGGCGATATCCATAACCTGTGGCTCAATCGGAATGATCACATCGATTCCAAGTGCTATTAGTGCATCCAAAATCGGGTAGAGGTTACCATCTGAGTGCTTCAAGTAAGTGATTCCATGCCGATGGCAAATTCCCGTCATCTCCTCAATATATGAAAAGACAAGTTTAGTATTGGGAGCCTGTAAAATTGTGTCATCTTTCCCTGCTATGTCATCAGACTCCGATATTGCGTCTACACCTCTATCAATCATATTCATCGCTATCTTCAGCTGCATATCTCCAACCATCCTCGTCAAGCTTCGGGCGAAATTCCGATTCAAGTATACGTCTCGGCAGTACTTGTCCAAGCCGCCTCGTATCAGTAGGGAAACATGCCAGCCAAGTGTATCCCCTATGACCGGATACTCGTCACTCGCAAGTTTCACTACCAAATCAACAATATCATAGTTCATCTCATCGGGATCAGGAGGAACGAAATTGGTCAAGTCCTCCTCACTCTTTATGATACCGTCAACCCAGTAGTTAGTACTAACTTCAGGAGCCAACCTGTATATCTTACCCCAGAAGTCTTTGTAAGTGTAAGTATCAAGCATTGTCGGCGTATAGTTTTGTGGATGAATGTTGTAATCAGATACATTGTAAAGGTCCGTTCCCAGCTTCCGAATTGCCTCAAAGAGGAGCTTCTGGTTCCTAAGTTGTGCTTCATGGAATTCAGGCTGAGCTTCTCACATTTCTTCCCTCCGATCCACCACCGTGATGAACACCTACCACACTGGCTGCCTTCCTTCCAGTCAAAATCTCCAAAAACTTCGTGTCAAGGCCAGCTGAAACCGGAACCATATCAGGCTCCTCATGGCGAATTGCCGTAAAGAACCGTTCCTTATGAGTAATCAATTCAAAGCAGATCTTCATTAACCCTTATGAGAATCTCAGAATTTAGTTCTTTCCTCCTCTCATATCCAGACTTTTTAGAAATTAAGTATAAACAGAAAAACAACAAATTTCCAAAGTGGATACCTTGCGGTTACACCAGATAAATGATTTGAATATGCACAGCGGAATAAGAAATTGCCTATTCAACGAAATTCGAAGATTTGGCACGTGTATTCCAAGAATGAGTTGTTAATCAAGCACCATTTGGTTTATGTGCCTTTCATCTTCTCTACATACTCGTTCGCACGCTTTCTTTGAACGTACTTCTCTTCTAGCCAGTCAACATCGTGGAGCGAAGCCATGCCCATAGAGTCTATCCTGAAGAAAGCGCTTTCCGCCAACTTCTTCGCTATTCTGTGATGCTCTATTTCATCGTCCCTCAGCTTCTTTATAAGCTCAGATAACCCTCCTATCTCCCTTATCCAGCCGTTCTTCAACATCTTATTCGCAGCGTCTATCGACTCCTTCTCCAATTCAACATGATGCTGCATCCCTCTCAATATTTCAACTTTCTCTGGCTTCAAGACATCGTTTCCTTCAAGAACCTCAATGGCTGTCATGCAAATATCAACATGTTTCCTTGAGTCCACTGCCAGCATGTTCAGTATATGCTTTACAGCGCTGCTCTGGATGTTAGACTCCGTTTCGTCATACAGCCGAATTAGCTCGCCTTCAACCTTCAATTGTGTGCGAAGGAGTTCAAGTGCGTCTTTCTTCTCCTTTTCCTCTCTTTCCTTCATAAGAGAGTACATGTCTTTAATCATATGACCACTTACCATCTATCAGATTATAATCTTATTCAAGAGGACTATAAATATGGCGTCCACTCCATTTAGTCCTTGCCCATCCAATAACAAGTTCAAAAGACTCAAATGTCTTCTTTCCACCAATCCTTATCATAAAACCAATTTCCTCTAAATCTCAAGTTCTCCTATATCATGAACTCCATAATACGCAGAGATGTAAAGTAGATAAAGCGAATTCAACTTATGAGTTAGAAGAATCGGATGAAAGATTATTCTTAGCTTCTGTTCGCGGGTCCCTCACATACAGCCAAAGTATCGCTGAAGATGAGACTCCTATGATTGATGATATTATCAAGGTCATGTCTGGGCCAACGAGTTCGCTCTCCCAGCTATAGGCTCCAATGTAGGGGGCAAAGAAGGCTGCCAGACCACTCATAGTTCCCATTAAGCCACTTAGTCTTCCTCTCTTCTTCGAGGGCACCAGATCCGCAAGGAGAGCAGACCATGCAGGGCCTCCCAGGAGCCCTTCAACGTTAGCGCCGCTTATACCCATGGCAGCTCCGGCGATAACTCGTACACCTATAATCTGCCAGAGACTACGAAAAGTTATATAACCTATGTTGGTGGCAGGCTCTACTGCCCTTGAAAAGACCAGGAGTTTTCGCCTGTCGTATTTATCACTTATCATTCCACCTGGTATAGCTGTTATGAGGCTGAGTACACTCATTATAGTCGTTATGACTCCCCACTCTGTTTTGCTAAGACCGATTATGTTTACAGCGTAGATGACGATATATGCCGAGGAGAGCCCCGACGCGAATTGGGTGACAGCAGAGGCCACCAGCATGCCCTTGAGGGTTCCTTTTAGGAGCGGGAAGACTTCTGAGAGGTCTTTCACCATGTCTTGTTTCTGCTTTTTCTCTGGAGTCAGAGTTTCTGTAACCAGGAAGTATCGTACGAGAAAAACTATGAAGGCGATAATAGATGCGCCGATGAAGCAGAGTTTCGTTGCTTCTCTTACTCCAATCGCATCCATCAGAATTCCTCCGATCAGTGCCGTGAAGACAGAGGGTACTCGCTGTATCGTATTGTACATTCCATATCCTGACCCTATCTGATTCAGGGGGAGAGATTCTGCAACTAATGCTTGGAATGCTGGTCCACTGATAGAGTCAAAGCCGCTAAGGATTGAAGCGAAAAGAATGCCTTCCCAGCTTGTGGAGAAGTAAAAGACGATTGGTGTGAATATGCGCGTGAATGCCACTAATACAAGCACTTTCTTTCTCCCTATTCTATCCGCGAGCATGCCTCCGGGCAGCTGGAGGAGAAACTGCTGAGAACTTCGAATTGCAGAAAGGATGCCTATTTGAATTATTGATAAGCCAAGGGCTCCTAGGTAGAGAGACCAGAAGGGATTGTATACTTGTTGGAAGAAGCCAATAACTGAAGATGTGACGGATACGGTCATGACATTTCTGTTGTGAAGGATTCGCTTCATCCTTTCTATTCCACTTAGCTCAAGGAAATAGAATGAACGAGTAGTAATAGTTTTCGAGATTTGAGTGTGCTTGGCGCTCATGAATCAAGGAGTATTCGAGAGATTCTGTTTTCTTCATTTTGTGAATGGCTCTTTTCATCTTTCTCCTCTTTGATGATGCAGTAGATCTGATTAAGTTTAGCAGTCTTTTTTAGAATTGATGTTGTTTGAGCGTAAGGTTTATAAGCAATATATGTTGTATATGTATATAACATACGTTATATTATGGTTATTTAGATAAAACGACCATAAAGCGAATTCAAGCACAAGAATTCGCAGAGCAAACAAGCTCAAAGTGTAATTGAATATTTCTACTCAATAGGTAAGGGAGAAGAATTTGAAATGACAATAAATGAGACAGTATTAGATAAAAAATGCCCCAACTGTGGTAGTGAAAGCTTCGTTGAAGACTCTGACGCGGGAGAAGTCATATGCCGTAGATGTGGCTTAGTCAGTGAAAAAATTATAAACAAAGGACCGGAATGGAGGTCCTTCGGCGAAGGCGGAGAAGAGAGAAGTCGAGTTGGAATGCCATTATCATTATCCATGCACGACAAGGGTTTATCCACTGTGATCGATATGTCAAATAGAGACGCTTTCGGAAGACAGCTTCCAACACTGACGAGGCAAGGCATGTTCAGGTTAAGAAAATGGCAGAACAGAATCACCTACCACTCATCCTCTAGCAAGAACCTGACTAAAGCCATGCTTGAACTAGACAGATTAGCAGATGAGCTTTCCATAGCCTCGCCTGTCAAGGAGCAAGCCGCACAGATCTACCGAAAAGCCTTGAATAGACAGCTTATCAGAGGAAGATCAATCCTAGCGATAGTTGCTGCTGCATTATACGCTGCTTGTAGATTTACCCAGACTCCAAAGACTCTGAAGCAGATTTCCAAAGCGAGCATTTCCGATAAAAAGGACGTAGCCCGATCGTATCGCCTACTTTTGAACGAACTTGATATCCAGATGCCAATTGTGGACGCAGCAACTTGTGTATCTAAGATTGCCTCAAAAATCGGTTTAGAAGAGAGGGTACAGCAGAGAGCCAAAGACCTTTTGAATAGAGCTGAGAAAAAGAAGTTTACAACAGGTAAAGAACCCATGGGAATGGCAGCTACAGCTCTGTATATTGCCACTATCCTTGACTGCGACTCAAAGAAAAGGACACAAAAGGAAATTGCCAAGGCAGCCGACATTACAGAGGTAACACTCAGAAACAGGTACAAGTGCCTTAAAAGACAACTTAAACTAGACATCTAAAGAAAGCTTCTAATCGAATGCTGGAGTAATTTCTGCAACATATTTTATGCCACTAGTAAACTTTGCCTGAATAGTATCAGCTTTGCTTTGTTTAGTTTAGTAACACGTGTTTTTAAGCATCCGCTCTAATAGATTAAAATATGAGTCGGTCAACTGGTTTTTCCGTTCTTAGACTTGGAATTTTCTTTGTCAGTCTAGGAGCAGGATGGATTTTCTTTAGCAGCTACCCGATCACACTTCGAACCTTTGTTCTTATACTAATTGCAGCTGGCGCGATGCTAATTCTAGTTTCATTGTTTTCTTGGCGCAAACCTTCATTGCGTTCAACCGGTCTGGTAACAGGGGTAATTCTAGGAATAATAGTCTCCATGCTTCTGACTTCAGGCGTGGCTCTAGCTCAAAACATTTCTGACGGTGGATTTGGACCTTACACTGCTCAAGAGATTATAACCTACAATGGTGTGGCCTCTGAGAGTAGCGTCTATTTTGAAGTCCATAACTTCAATGGTCCCATTACCATTTCAACGTGGGATAGAGCTAGTTACAGTGTGAACTTGACGATTAGGGCAAGAGACACGACAAGCGGAAGTGCTCAGAGTAATTTGGCAGCATTGAAGACTAGTCTTGATGAGAGTGTTGCAGGAGGCAGCAAGAGGCTAATTCTTGTATACGATATGCCATTAACAGGGAATTCCGCATACTCCATTGAAGTCCAGGCTTTTCTTCCTTCGAAGACACTGAGCCTTGACCTTAGCTCAAGCAACGGTGGAATCTTTCTTTCTAGAATAAATGGTACGACCGTGAGTCTGAGCACTTCGAATGGGCAGCTCGAACTCAACGGCGTCTACGTTGACAGGTTGGAGGGCAGCACTAGCAATGGACGCATTCAGGGTACAGTAGACATTGGACGAACAACACTTTCAACAAGCAATGGCCAGATTAGACTAACCATACCAAGTTTGAAGAGTGGAAGCTATGACCTCGTAACAAGCAATGGAGCGGTTACTACTACGGTTTCTCCATTACCTAGCGTGGGCTACAGTTTGGACCTGTCAACTAGCAATGGCGTGATAAACATAAGCTTGCCAAATTTGAGCTATAGCCTTGATCAGAGAACGGCTAAAAGGGCGCAGACAACAGATTTCAGCGGCAAAGCCATTCAGCTGACAATAAACATAGATACATCAAATGCTAATATCAGTGTTGAGACATCTTAAGCAGTCTTTCTTGGCTGTAGAATTGTCGCTTTCCCTCGCCTTCTATACGATCATTCGCCAATTATCAAAAAAAGACTCTATTTGATCATGATAAACCAGCTTCGAGAGACTAGACCCTTCCTGCCACTATAGCAGATAGATAAAGTAAAGCAAATAACCAATGTATGAAAGCAGTTTACAAATTCGAAGAAAGTTCAAATTAGCGTGTCTGATGAGAAATTGAGGGTTTTTTGCCGAGGGCTTCCCGCGTATTCTTGGAGAAGATCAACCTACTTATCGGAGGTCTATTCTAGCTGTTTCTTTCCTAACAATCTGATTTTTTCTTGAATAAGCAATGTCATGAACTCTATTCTTGAGGGTATTTCGTTAATGTCGAGTAGCTGCTTCGTTCTTCCATTATCTGCACTAAAATACACTTTAGTGTCTTTGGAGTATTGCGCTATAGAGTTCTCTGACTCACCTATAGAACAGCTCTCACAATTATAGCCATCATTATCACAAAAGCAGCATACTCCATATTCTGAGAGGTAATAATCAAGGTTAAACCATTTTGGATGAATTCTAGAATGCTCAGGATCAGAGCATTTCTTCCAGTTCTTAATCATGAACCTACTTCTTCCTGTAGAAACAATTTCTACGTATCAACTCTGAATGTCTCAATCACCAAAAATTAGATAGGGCTTTTAAAATAAAACTTATTATATAAATCAAGAAGGCTCCTGCTAACCCTATATATCAACTATTTGGCAGTTTTTGCTACTGCAAGAATGTAGAAAGTCGTATCTGTATATTTGATGTCTTTTAGAATATTAATCTTTAAATAGCGAGATAATAGTACCGTTGTTTCATATACAATTTGAATGTTTTCAAGGTTTTTTCAGAAAATTTCTAGTTGTATAATTATTGAATAGAGGTGAAAAGGAATGGGTTTTGAAAGACGCGATTTCGGTCCTAGGACTATGCACAAGGCAACATGTTCTGATTGCGGAAAAGAATGTGAAGTTCCTTTTGTTCCGAAAGAGGGACGTCCAGTCTATTGTAGGGAATGCTTCCAAAAGCACAGAAAGTTCTAGTTGTTGCTAGATTTTCGTGTAAATATTCTCTTTTTCTATTTTTAATTTTACTCCTTTCATATTTTTAAATACCATGTGAAATTTGGTACCTAATTTTAAACTTCTTAAAACTTTTCCTTCTCTTCGTACGCTTATTCTTTAATTTTACCGAAAACTCCTTGTATGATATCTTCAGCCTGGAAGGCATGCGTGTAGTCATTGAAGGAATAAAAAAAGCCTGGAGGTGATCTGTTGGGCGTGTACCAAAAAACTGATAATCTTCTTGTATGGTTCTAATGGTTGTGGTTTGAGTTGAAGAAAGCACTTATTGTATATTGGTCTGCCACTGGGAATACTGAGAAAGTAGCTATGGCTTTAAAAGATGGATTAGTTGAAGGCGACATGGATGTTTCCTTATTCAAGACCAAAGGCGCAGAGGAGTTGGATTACTTTGATTATGATCTTGCATGCGTCGGCTTTCCTGTCTATCACTTTCATCCTCCAGATATTATAGTCAGATTCCTGAAGAGCCGGTTTGACAAGTATCAGAAGGAGAAACGTATTCTTCCGTGCTGTCCTATCGTAAAGGGGAAAAATGCTTTGGTATTCTGTACGTATTCAGGCCCCCACTCAGGAATTGATGAGGCATTACCAGCAGTCAAGTACACTGCTCAATTCTTCATCCACGTCGGGATTCCCGTAATCAATGAGTGGTATATCATTGGGGAATTCCATGGAAGAGAAGACTTGAGCACAAGAGGTAAATTAGGAGACATAAGGGGCAAACCATCCGCAGAAGATCTTGATAAAATTAGGAAAGACGCACTAAAATTGGTATCCAAAATATGATACATTTCTGAACGATTAGATTCATCCATGAAGTTGGAATAAGCTATAGTTGGCAATCTTTAAGCAACATGCAAGCTCCTGATATCACAAATGATTACGAAAATTATGGATATGCTTCCTTTTTCCAGGAAGCATTTCCCTTAGTGTCTGATAAAAGCTTACGATTATAAAATGGATTGTGGAAAAATGGCTTTGGATATTCTTGAGTTTGATACAAGAAGCCATTGCCGAAATAGCCAGTCTTCCTATTAGTAGATGCTCTTCTTGCTATACAGTTCATATCTAACATAAATAGAGCATACTACCCTCGTCAGATTACCGTAGATTTGTTTCTTTTCCGTCTAATCATATAATTCTTTCTTATTCCAGCTATCCTGCAATAGTCATTGGTATCATAATCCATTTTGTGTTAGGAAAACGCAACATATTGACAAAAAAAATTATGATTGAGCCCTCTGATATTCAATAACTTTTCATTATCTATGACTGACATATGTTTCTAACGCTTATGTAGAGTATGTAAGTTAGGATAATTCTTTATTTTCTCATAAAAAATGATTATCAGATTAACAGATAAATCTTTAAAACCGTCAGTATATAACAAATACTCAAGAACGATAATGACACAAAACACGACTACTGACAAAACGACAAATGAAAAGCTGCTCACAGAAACACTTCAAAGACTAAAAAAACTAGAAGAAACCGTACAAATTCTTCAGCAGAAACTGCAAGAATACAAAACTGAACAACCATCTCCACATCAAAAAGAAGTTCAACTATTCCAGCCAGAAACTACCATAGAGAAACCGCGGAGGCAGAAAAGTCTCTCCCCAGAAGCAATCCTTGAAATCGACCTTATGAACCTGCCAGATAGTCAACGAAAAACCATGCTTGTAATTGTAGAGCAAGGAGAAGCTACACCTGAAGAGGTCGCTGATGAAACCAACAGAACAAGAGGATTGGAAAACATCTATCTCAACCAACTTGAAAGACTAGGCTACGTTGAAAAAACTAAAAAAGGAAAACGAGTCTACTTTAAAAGTCTAAGAACAACCTGATCAACCCTGATACCAACAATAGCCAGTGCTTTAACGTGACAAAGAACAAGCAAATGGTGAAGGCATTAAGTACTAAGAGGTTGAGCAAGTCATATTATACACATAATAGAAAATACATGCACATTATTCTAGTCGATTGGATCTAAATGGAAGATTACTAATGGTCGCAAATAGTTAATACACCGTGCCTTCCTCATCAGTGAGAGTCGTTGTTGGAGGTTCTTCAAAGCTGATCAGAGTTTTTATTGATGGTCTCTGCGAACCTGTTAACCCCGGTGGAGTGGCAACATTTGGCTTCTCAGTCTATAGGGATAGCTTAAAGTTGGAAGAGAAAGCAGGCGCTGTCGGGGAGGGCTCTTCTATGAGCAATAACGTAGCCGAATACTCTGCTCTCTGTGAAGTCCTGAAATCACTTCTAGCTCGAGGTTTAGGTGGTGAGGAGGTAATTGTCCACTCTGATAGCCGCCTCCTCGTTAATCAGATGAGTGGTCACTGGAAGGCAAGGAGGGGATTATACCTTCGTTGGCACGATGATGCATCTTTGCTGGTACGAGGCTTCAAGAACATCTTTTTTAAATGGATTCCGAGGGAAGAGAATTCTGAAGCAGACGCTTTAAGCCGAAGAGCCTACAAAGAGCATTCTAAGCAAACGAGAGGCTAGTTCATGGTTAACTATCTGTGGTTAATGCCTTATGACGCATATTTTGTATAACATATGTGATAAACTTTAAGTATCACCAAATTACTATATTAGACTGATAACAACATGATAGACGACTATGGATATCAACAAAAATACCGAAGGTTCGTCCAAGGGATGATATCTGAAGACGAATTCAAAAGATACATTTTCACCCAACTAACCAAGGATGACCTCATAGAAATCATAGTATCATCCGCCAAATCGCTAAGAGAAGCAATAGCCATCGGTGAACCTCTACACGAACACTAAGACCTTGACACTCTATTAGTAAAAAAAGATGCAAGACACCAAGTAAACATGATATTGCCTTTCACATAGATAACAGAATGAACCAAACATCATCCGCAGTTCTCTCTTTTAAAGAAGCAAAACAGAATTTGAGATCTATTAAAGAAGTTTTCTGAACTATTTTCTTTCCATCGATTAAGTTGCTATTGCAAAGCAAAGTAAGAAACAGTCAGTACAGTTAGTGTCTCTTCTTCAGTACGATGATTATCATTATTATTGATGCTACTAAACCGCCTATTATCAGGAATCCCATTTGATTGAATCGAGTCTGTGTTATGGTGGGCGCAAAGTATATCGTTGTAACAGGGTCGTGTTCTACTCTATATCCACTGTATGAAGGATATGATATAAGGTAAAGGTAGTCTGCACGGGTCATATTTGCTATGGTGTCCTTGGCTTTCTCGTAGAGTTGAGGTTGTAGTCGCATTACTAGGAGTGGCAGATATTTTGCGAAATTGGATTGGTATTTGAAGAGTTCGGAATTCTTGCTAAAACCACTTGTCTGGCTTGTCCTTGAGATTGATACGTATTGATTCGCTGTCTTCTCGCTTGAGTCTTGAGTGTAGTTGAATAAATTATAATTCTGTTTGACTCCGAAGGACGTGTCCAGTATCTTTTCTCCTCCGTCAGCATATGTTGAGATTTCAGAGTCACTTACTAATACGTCTCTGTCAGTGACGTTCTGTCCAGTATAAGATGTACTGTAGGTGCTTCTGTCAAATATGATCGAAGTCTGATATTCCACTATGCTCATCTTCACCTTGTTCCTGTATAAGAACTGGTAGATTGTTTCGTTGGAGACTTTTGTGTTATAGCTATAACATCCAGTGTTGTTGTAATGATTGTATATTGGCCAGATAATGAACCATCCTCCAAAGACCCATAGATCCCTCATGCGTCCTATTATGAAGTCCTGAGAAATCGTTGCCTTGTGTGTGTTCGGATCAATATTTAGCGTATAGTTGAATGTCAACTCGTCATACGTTGCAAGACCAAATGGCTTACTAGTCTCAGTTCCATTCTGACCTGTAATCTGAGTTGTCGTCCATAACGCGGTTAGATTTGAGTACCTCATTCCCCACTTCCACGCCAACCCATTATTTGAAGAAGCAAGAGGGTAGATCTCTGCTTTGCTCGTGAATGAGGGAAGTTTAATGTTAGGAAATATCTCCTGAAGGTTAACACCTAAACTGAAAGAAGCCCATAGAGTATCATTCTTGTCAGGCGAATCTTGATAAATTGATTTTCCTGTATCATTAAAGCCCATTATCATGAGAAAATTAGACGCAACCAGAGCGTCTCTGTTATTCTTATCTGTCTTATAGTGCAGAAGAATAGACTGCATTGGAATCGTAAGATAAGCTTGATCAACCAAGCTAATGTTAAGGAGCCCCGCATACAGCATTTGCAGCCCGGTCTTATTCACATATGCTGTATAGACATTTGCATGCCAGTTATCATTTGGCTTAGGAAGTCCATTAAGCAAGGCATAAGCTCTAGCATAATCGAAATAATCTATAGTTTTAGAGAAACTATCCTTCTGAAAATCATCTTTTAATAGTTCATCTGCTGAAACCAATGGCATAAATGGAGTGGCTAAACAGGAAATTATGATGAAACTAAAAATAATCTTTGAGCTAATATGTGAAGACATATTAATTATCACGTCCAAACGATTAAAACCAAAGAGATTTGTGTCTTAACTGAATTCAAATTTAATTTCTGAATGATAATCGGAATTATCATTTATTTTGAATAAAAGACTTATGAATTTTCAATCACATGGTGCCATGTAAAAGTAATAGTAGCTACATTGAATGGAAATCCGCAGTTTTATATCCTAAGTGTCAACAATTTATGGAAAATTGAGATGGGTTCATTTCCGTGTAATAGCAGGTCTATTATCATTTATACAATTTCATTTTCTATTGGCCTGGCGGTCTTCGTGTTCTGTTTCGCGTATCCTTTGATATTTCAGCCTGCCAGTCCTACTTTTGAAAGGGGCTTCTCTATTTATTATACTGCTGCATGGAGGTTAATTCATAATCCTGATAAGGTGTACTCATTGAATGTGGAGTCTGGGATTATTCAATTTCGCCTTCAGCTGTTTTCAAGTATATATTCGGTAAAAAGTAGCTCTGCTGTCTTACTTTTATGAAAATACAGCCCGTGTGTAAAATGTTCCTTGAAATACATAATCATTGTCCAAGACAACTTTTATAGTGTAAGGAGTCAGGATGCTGAGATCAGACTTCAATATTGACCAGATAGTAGTAACACTTGGACTGCCAACTTCAGCTCGTGTAGTTGGCAGAGGTTCCATGTATGGGAGAAGAAGATACCATGGAGAGAGGTCATCGGCAAAGCCTAAATGCACCCAGACTTGAGGGATTTAAAGTAAGATCTATATTATTCCACACAATGACTTGTGTATTGTTACTGTATACGTAGAGCGTCTGTATCCTAGTGTTTAATGTTCCAGTATTTTCTACAATCACTTCCAATCCATCATAAATATTATCTCCAAAAGTGGATTGTCCAAATTGCACTTGCTCAATTATTACTTTTGTTATATGTGTTCCTATCTGGGTATTTTTACCAATTATTGAGTATGTGAAACACCGATGCCACTAGAATCATAGCCACCAATATAAGAATCGCCTTCACTGTACTCATAGTTTTATTTTTTAATAGTGAGCGATTTCATTTCACAGCCTCATACACTAAAATTCTGTCTTTTCTCTCAGAAATCTCTGATTTCTGTAACCGATAAACAGGATTAGATTAATCTTATGCACTTTCTTCTATAGAAGTTCGTCTAATCTGGCTAGAAATAGAGATTATGAAAAGATTAAAAACATTCCTAATGTTTTCTCCCATTCTCTTCTTAATAATGCTGTCTTGGGGTAGTTTTTCTCGTTTTCTTTTGGCCAATTTAACATTATTTTGTTTTTCTTCAGATGTCTGTTCTTCACTCTCTATTACAAGGTGTAATAGCAATATTTATATTTGAATCCAATATATTGCGTCGGATATTTGCAGTAGGAGAAGTTAACGTATGCCTTGTATCACTTCTAAGGCAAGCAGAGAGAACTGTGAGATAATAAACTTGATTTTAAGAGAAATCTTCTCCATGATTGAGTATGCTTATTTTACACTTGTTAAACCATGAAATCTCGTCAAGAGATGTAGATTTTGAATCAGAAAATCGTAAAAATTGATGGGAAGTTGAGGAGTAACTACATTTTTAGAATCCTCAGCTATCTTAAGCCTTACTGGAAGACTATCATAATAGCCATTGTACTACTAGTTGTATCGGTTGCAGCTGATTTGGCAATTCCCTCTTTGATTCGGAGGATCATTGACCTTGGTATCACTCCTAAAGACTTAGATGTGATCAGGATGACGACTTTGCTTATGATTTTAATCGCAGTCTTAGAGGCCATTGCCTCAATAGGCAATACATTTCTTTCTGTAAGGGTGGCTCAGAGCTTTGCCGCCAGAGTTAGAGCTGAAGCTTTCCATAAAATACAGAAATTTAGTTTTGGAAACCTTGACAGATTCCTGACTGGACAGATTATTGTCCGCCTCACAAGCGATATAAACATGGTTCAGATGATGGTGATGATAGCGCTCAGAATGTTCATCCGTGCCCCCATAATGGTGACAGGTAGCATCGCCCTTATGTTCATTATAAATGCCCAATTGACGGAGATTATCCTTTTGATTCTACCACTGACACTTGTTTTATCTGTCCTATTTATTGTGAGGGCGCAGCCAATGTTTCTTGAGGTTCAGAGGAGGTTGGATAGATTGAACTCGGTACTGCAGGAGAATCTTGCAGGCGTTAGGGTTGTTAAAGCCTTTGTTAGAACCGATCATGAGTCTAAAAGATTTGAGAAGGCTAATGTCGCCCTAACAAACCAAAATACTAAGGTTCTGACTATGTTTTCCTTCCTATTTCCGTCGATGCAGATAATTATCAACTTAAGTATCCTGAGTGTATTGTGGTTCGGTGGATTACAGGTTGCTGAGGGGAGCTTCAGTATCGGAGAAATTTTAGCCTTCGCCAACTACCTTCTAACAGCAATTATGCCATTGTTGTTTCTTGCAATGATGGCGAGTCAGTTGTCTGCAGCGAACGCTTCTGCTCAGCGAATCTACGAGATCATAGATGTTGAACCTGAGGTAAAAGATAAGCCCGATGCAAAGACTCTGCATGATATAAAGGGACAAGTCGTATTCGATAATGTCTGCTTCAATTATAACGGAAACTCTGGAGAGCTTGTACTCCAGAACATTAACCTCATTGCTGAGCCTGGTCAGACTATAGCTATTTTAGGCGCCACAGGCTCAGGTAAATCTTCCTTAATCGACCTAATACCAAGGTTTTACGATGTGGTAGAGGGCAGTGTGAAGGTTGATGGTATAGATGTTAGAGATGTAACTGTCAGATCCCTTCGATCAAACATCGGCATTGCACTGCAGGAAGCTATTCTTTTCAGTGGAACTATAAGAGAAAATATAAGATTTGGAAAGCCTGAAGCTTCAGACCAAGAGGTCGAAGCCGCAGCAAAGGCAGCTCAAGCACACGAGTTCATAATGAGCTTTCCAAAAGGTTACGACTCAGACGTTGGTGAAAGAGGCGCTGGCCTCTCAGGCGGACAGAAACAGAGGATTAGCATAGCTAGAGCATTGCTTGTACAACCAAAGATATTGATTTTGGATGACAGCACAAGCTCTGTAGATGTAGAGAACGAAGCTAAAATCCAAGAGCAACTTGATAAGTTGATGGAGAATAGAACCTCCTTCATCATAGCTCAGCGAATAAGCACTGTTCTCAAGGCAGATAAAATAATTGTGCTTGACAAGGGGCAGATAGCTGCAGAGGGCACACATGAAGAACTGATGAAGTCAAGCTCTATTTACAAAGAGATATACGATTCTCAGCTAGGAGGAGGATTCCGCTCATGAGTAGTCATGAATCTCAAAATACTAGACCAAGAGGTCCGATAGGCCCTGGGGGGCGAGGAGGGCCCTTCTCAATGGATGTTGGTAGAGCAAAGAATCCTACAACAACACTCCTCAGACTTTCACTCTATCTTCTTAGATCAAAGTTACGCCTTCTCTTTATCGGATTATTTGTTGTTATAGGAACGGTGGCCTCTGTACTTGGTCCTTATTATATCGGTAGAGCAATAGACCAGTACATTAGGGTAGGAGATGTGCAAGGCCTTTTAGGAATAGTTTTTCTTCTTCTGGGAATCTACCTGACGGCCTATATAGCGAATGCCCTCCAATCCGCTCTTATGGCTAGGGTGGCACAGCAAGTGCTTAAACAACTTAGAAAAGAACTTTTCGAGAACCTCCAAACTCTTGACCTCAGTTTCTTTGACAAGCATACGCAAGGAGAACTTATGAGCAGGCTCACGAACGACATAGATGTCGTTAACACTGCTCTGAGTCAGAGTATAACCCAGCTCATATCCAGCTTCCTTTCTATATTCCTGATATTAGTCACGATGTTCGTTCTAAATGCGTGGCTTGCTCTCGGAAGTCTCTTGGTATTCCCGTTGATGGTGTTTGTCACGGTTTTCATCGGTAGCAGAACTCTCTCTGGCTTCAGAGGTCTTCAAAGCATCCTCGGCCGTCTTAATGGAACCATGGAGGAGACCATAAGCGGTGAACGCGTGGTTTTAGCCTTTGGTAGACAAGACGGGGTCATAAAAAACTTTGACGAGGCAAACGAAGCCGTTAGAAAGCTTGCCATCCGAGCGAACAGCTATGCATTCGTCATAATGCCCCTTTTGAACATTATGGGTTCCATAGCGGTTGCTGTTGTAGCTGGTCTAGGAGGTTGGATGGCACTTCAGAACTTGGTCACAGTTGGAGTAATAACCAGCTTTATACTGTATGCTAGAAACTTTACTCAGCCCCTTCAGCAGCTCGCTAACCTCTATAATACCATACAGTCTGCCTTAGCAGGCGCGGAACGGATTTTCGAAATTATTGACATGAGGTCTGAGATAAAGGATAAGTCAGATGCCATACCTCTTAAGGAGATAGTGGGCGATGTAGTTTTTGAGCATGTTGACTTCAGCTACGACCGAAAGACGCCTGTTCTTAGAAACGTCAGTTTTCATGCAGAGCCAGGACAGATAGTGGCATTAGTCGGTCCAACAGGAGCAGGAAAGACTACGATGGTGAATGTTCTTGGTAGGTTCTACGACATACAAGGAGGCTCAATCAAAATCGATGGAATTGACATAAAGGATATCTCTGCGGACAGTTTGAGAAGGCAGCTTGGTACAGTTCTTCAAGATAACTTCTTATTCGCCGACACCGTAATGGCGAATATCAGGTATGGCAATTTAGAGGCAACAGACGAGGAATGTATTGCCGCTGCCAAGCTTGCGAATGCTGATCAATTTATCACTCGCCTTCCTAAAGGATATGCGACTATGTTAATTGAGAGAGGAAGTAATCTCAGCCAAGGCCAGCGCCAACTCTTAGCCATTGCCCGAGCTGTTGTAGCGAACCCTAAGATTTTGGTGCTTGACGAGGCAACCAGCAATGTTGATACACGCACAGAGATTAGGATACAGGATGCCCTCCTTCAACTAATGAAGGGTCGGACGAGTTTCGTCATTGCCCACCGCCTGAGCACCATTAGGAAAGCAGACCAGGTTCTGGTAATCCGAGATGGAGAGATAATTGAGCGGGGAACTCATGAATCCCTCTTAGCCCAAAAGAGCTTCTATTACCATCTTTACACGAGTCAATTCAGAGGCAACCCAATAGAATTAGCAGCTAGTTTAAAAAGCACAGAACCTCGCTAAAATATAAGTTACTTTTAACCTCCTCTTTTTTAAAAATAAATGGCTTAGATCGTACTAATGCCTACAAGGTTTCTCAAAGTCTTGAAGACCACTATATAACAATGATCAACTCTCATAGAGCCATAAGGTTTAGAATTTGCTCCAAGATATAAAGGAGAAATACTATCAAAAGGTCGTTGCCGCTGAGAATTCAGTAGTAAAATAATCGATGAATTATTAAGTGAATAGTCAGCAAATTGTATTCTAATTCTTTTAGAAATTTCTAACCCTGTTACTATGTCCCTTAACACTAGCCTAGACAAACTGATTCTTGTAAGATTTACTCAGTTCCTGCTAACCTTTAGCTTCCATTCAATGCGTACTTTCTTATAACAGCTTATATCTTTCTTTGCAGAATCTTGTATTCGGTGTTATAAATGGTAGTTATTGGGTTAGTTGGAAGTCCTCGAAAAAACATGAGAACGAACTCTCTTGTTGATGCAGCTCTTGAAGGTTCTAAATCTAGGGGTGTAGAAATAGAGAAAATTTACCTTGTAGATTACAAGATAAGACCATTCACTGGCCAAGGGGGGTCAGATGAGGCCTTTCAGTACTGCCCTGAAGATCTGAGTAAGCTCTGTGAGGAGGCAGATGCTATAATCCTTGGCGCTCCGGTCTATTGGGGCGACATAAATGGCTTGACAAAGAACTTCATGGACACGGTCAGACTTAGACTTCCGAACATAAACGGAAAGCCAGCATTGGGAATCGCCATTGCAGGGGGAAGTGGCAAAGGGCTGTTCTCTGGGATTCAGTCTATATACCACTTCTTCTTCCACAAGCAGATGCGCGGAATAGAACCGACACCTGTCTCCAGATTCAACCTAGATTCGTCATTTAAGGATCTGAGAATGAGTGGTGCCAAGCTAGCCGACCTCTCAAAAGAAAAAAGTCCCTTCTCCGGAGAAACTGTAGATGAACGTTGGCCAGAGGTTCTAGCTTACTATGCCGCCTTAAAATACCTAAATTGTGATCCTGTAGACGAATTTATGACACTCGCTGGAGATCTGATCAAAATATCCAAGGGAGATAAAGTCGAAAAGGCGAAGACAGAGCTTGAGACGGCAACCTCCTTAATAGCCAAAGGCCAAAGAGCAGAAGCATCGAAGCATGCAGTAAGATCTTACCAGATCCTCTATTTTGCAGGCTAACAAAGATTAAGCCTGCTAGTCCCTACACCTCTCCAAGAACCAGACAATATAACAGTTGGATCTTCACAGAAAAAGGCTAAAAGTCCATTAATCATAAGTTAGAAAACATGATGCAATTTCATGTCCGGCGAAAGGATAGGGAGATAACTGACTCCGCTACGTTGAAGAGAATACTTGGGATTTCCCAATACGTAACTATCGCAATGTGCAAGAACGATCAACCTTACCTAGTCTCACTCAGCCATGGCTATGATGAAGAACGCAATTGTATCTATTTCCACTGTGCAAGAGAAGGCAAAAAGATTGACTATCTAAGATCAGGCATGGTTTGGGGACAAGCATTATTAGATCACAAGTACCATCAGGGCGAGTGTACTCACCTTTACGCTTCTGTCCACTTCTCAGGCAAGGTAGTCTTTGTCAGTAGTCTAGAAGAAAAGCGCCATGCCCTAGAGGGCATGATAAGAAAGTTGGATAGCAATCCTGAAGAACTCATTGCCAAACTTAGCAACGAGCGCTTGAATCGGGTCATAGTTGGTAGGATAGACATAGAGTACATGACCGGCAAGAAATCTAAGGAAGTCACTGTATAGATTTACTTTCTACTCATCTGGAAAGTCCAAATGGTATGAAAGAATAGTAGCAATAGATTCCTTTGTTTTAATGGAGATGGGTTTATTTTGTCGTGGTATGGGGCACACTCTTTTCTAAACGAGTACATCAGAAAAAATCATTGTAAGAAGATTTTGGAAATTGGTGTCTTCAACGGCGACAATGCCGTGGCGATGGTTAAGGTCGCAATTAAAGATTCGCTACCTGAGGAAGTAGAGTATTACGGATTCGACTTCTTCGACAATAATTTGTTCCAGCAAATTGAGCTGAAACTAGGAAAAACCGGGTGTAAATTTAAACTCTTCAAAGGTGACACCGTAGATTCTCTTCCAAGAGCTGTGAAAACCTTGCCTAAGATGGATCTAATCTTCATCGACGGCGGAAAGTCATATCGCGAGGCAAGTAGCGACTGGGCATGCTCATGGACTCTAATGCATGATCAAACAGCAGTCTTCATCCACAATTATGAGTTTCTAGGAGTCCGAAGAATGGTTGAAAACATCTCAAAGGAAGAGTACCAGGTAGAGATAATTCATCCTCCACATGACTCAGACTCGGCATTAATCAAGAAAATACTAGTTCTGGTAAAAGAGAAGAAGCATTTGACAAAATAGAAGAATTATTTTTCCATCATTCATGACACATATTGCTATCCTTCGGTCAGTCTTTTTCTTTTCCTAATACTACCGATGTTTCTATTTGTCTGTTGGGTATTCGCCAATATCTCCTTAGGAGTTCGTCTTTGTTCGGCAGGAGTTTGAAACCGTTTCTCTCATAGAAGCCAATAGCCCATTGAGCGTCCCTCCACGTTCCAACAAGAATGCACTTCCTAGGTGCTTGTTGTGTCAAGTGATTGAGTAGTTTGGTTCCCACTCCCTTACCCTGATGGCAAGGTAGTACGTAGGAATGTCTAACAAGCGTGACTTTTTCCATAGACTGGAGTCCCATGATACCTACTAGCTCTTCGTCTACCTCATAGCCATAGAAAGTCATAGCATTCATCTCCTCCAACAGTTCCTCCATGGGCATGTATGGATCATGATAGCAATCTTCGGGGATGGCTCCCTTGTAGGCCTTCGCAGCCTCATTTATGATTTGAAAAATCCTTTGCTTATCTCTGAGACTGCATTTTCTGATCAACATTACCATGCTCGATCTTTTTTGGGTAATCCCAATTAATATTCTCTACTTTTCTCTAAACACTCTATTACGTATGTAGCTGAAGCTGAGTCTTAATATCTTGTTTGGATTGATGAAAACGAGAGATTAGCTTTTTTGAGAATTAGAAGTATGATCTTACTTAAAGAGCCATGTGATAAATCCAAAATTTAAAGAATATCCATTAGATCTCTTTAGGTTAATCTTTCGGTTTTGCTATGATAAGGTAATGATATGGTCCTGCCTCCTCCACCGTCTCTACTTTAAAGCCTGCTGCCTCAATCAGATGAGAGGCTTCTTCTTCGCTGAGCCTTATCCGCATCGGTGGGCCAATAAATGCCATACCATTCTTTTTCCAGTCAAGATCAACCAATCTGCCGATGGTCTTTATCATCTTTCTCGCATTAGCCACGACTTTGCTTGGATTTTCGAAGTCATGAAGGTCATTGGCGAAAAAGACGATATCAGCGCAGCCTCTGCATAACATTGTCTCTTCCGCCTTTCCAACTTTCAGTTCTAAATTGCTTAACCCTTTTCGCTTAGCTATTTCTCTCAACTGATTTATCGCGTTACTGCTAATGTCCAAGCCATAAACTTTTCCGCTTTCACCAACCATGCGTGCTGCAGGAATCGCAAAGAAGCCATTACCACAGCCAACATCTATGAAAGTCAAATTAGCCTTTAAGCCCACCCTTTCAAGTATGACTTCTGGATTCTGCCAGCGTCTTCTAAACCTTTCAAAATATCCTCCAAAACTCAAAGATTATCATCCTTTTCATGCTTCAATATACCTAATTATGTGCTTCTTAGGTAAAAGCAGACAGTTTTGCATAGGTATCTCATTCGAATGAGATGAGCAGTTTTAGAATAACAATGGATGGACTTATTTAGATTTGAGCTTCATGAATCTTAGTCAGAATTGGAGTTGTATTCAAATTGAATAAGTTTTTTGTCTTTTTATGAGGCTTAGAGGGCTAAGTCGCATTTGTGTCAAGATATAATTGTACCCTTCAAGTAATCTGAGGGTTGATATTCTCTCTATATTTTAGAATATAAAACTAGATGAAATAGGGATTCTTTTTCTTTTCTGACTTAATGAAAAATCAAGTAGAATATCTCTTAGTTTTAGTCTTTCAAGAACATGAATTCTAAAATACTCGAAATCAGAAGATTAGATGAGGCGTTTCTTGTGAATAGCAAGCCTATTAAAATCAGACAACCAGTCATAGATGGCATTCTAGAGTATTCAGCTGCTTGTCATCCAAGAGAAGCCATTCTCCTCCTAAAAGGAAAAGTAAAAGGCCAGGGAATAGTTGTCGAAGAAGTTGAAATACCTCCATTCGCCGTCCACTCTTACGAGTCTTCCCACTTCCCACTCTACATGCTTCCTATAGACTTCTCAATAGTAGGAACCGCTCATTCTCATCCCTCAAGTGTTCTTCAACCCTCCATCGTCGACTTAAACCACTTCTACGGAAGAATAATGATTATTACTGCCTACCCTTACAAGTCAGAGCAAAACCTGAAAGTCTTTAACAACAACGGAAATCATATCCAATATGAAATAATACGAGATTAATAATACGTTATTTATTTTCTTCGTGATAATTAGAATCCGTGTTTGTATTAAACAACAGATTTGCCTAAAAAGTGTTTTAGGTGATATCATTATTTCTACTTTAAAGACCATCCTTCTCTTTGATAACAAATGTAGAGACTTTTTAGCTACAAGAACTGGGAAAAATCATTGATGGTTATTTTACTAGTCTTGATCTCAAATATTGATCAACTCGTATGAGCATTGTATTATTAGTCTATTCAAAAGGGTGCAATAAATTGTAACTAATTCTTGTTTGGTTGCAAATTAGGATTTTGCTAGAAGATTCAGTATCTCAAGACAATACCTATAGGGGTGCGATGCGCAGCTCGATGAGGATACCGTTTGGGTCTCTGAAGACTACGCGTTGAGGTGTGAATGCAGTGAACTCAACACTTACGTTCTTAAGCCTCTCGCACATACCGTTCATGTCATCAACGTAGAATGAGATGTGCTTTATTCCTGTCTCTTCAGCTCTCAGAGTAGGGCCTTGAACTGGTCTGTTAGAATCGATGAAACCGAAGATTTCCAACATCGCGAAGCCTCCTCCCTCTAGAAAGGCCATTCTTGTTCCCCGTTCCCTGTTCTCTGTTTTGGTTTTCACTGAGAATCCTAAGTTATTCACATACCAGTCAATAGTTTTATCAAATTCCTTTACAGTCATTGCTATATGATCAAAGGATTTTATCAGATTAGACATCTCCTCATTACTTGTAGTATTATCTATCAAATATTATTTATCTACATATACGCAATATAATGTATAATTATAACGTAATTGAATATAGTATAACGAGATTAAATAGAGTCTCCATTTTTAGCAAGAAGTTATACTGATCATTGAATTAGAAATACAAGTATCTCAAAATAATTATGAGAAGAATAACAAATTAATCATGGAACATTCGTTCCTGCTTATCTCTGATTTGAAGTTTTATCAAAATATCGTTTGGCAGATTTCTCTTTGAAGGCGTTGAATATCTTGTAGACTCTTCTGATGTTCTTTATAGAGTGTTCTAGCATTGTTTGTTTCTCCTAGCTTGTTCAGCGCAAATCCGGCTACTACCAACGTTGTTCCAACTATGCCGCTTACAACAGGCTCTGGGAAAGCTATTAAACAAGTGCCAGCTTTTATCAGGGTCTTTCCAGTGTTGGATGAATCATCATCTCCGATTATGCCATTTATTGCGGCAAGTTCTTTCTTAAGATAGCTGGCATTTTCGCTCATTTCTCGATAAGCGTATACTATCTGCTTTTCTTCTTTTATAGCTCCAATTAGGTGCTTGGATTCTGGATTAATGGAATGGCTTGTTGTCATGGCTTGTTTCGCCATCCAAGTGATTAATTGATTATCTTATTATCAGATAATCTAGTATATTAAGATAACCTTTCAAAAAACATTAGAAAAACCTTACCCTAACCAATAATCGATACCTCATGCACGCTAGGCTTGCTAAGTTGTAGATTATAGTGATAAGTATTCTTGTATTCGTGTGATTATGATTACAGTAACACATGTTTAAATCAGCTATGACGCTTTTGAGTTATCCTGTAAAATCTTCGATTGGTTATCTGATTAAATGTAAGAGTGTAAAGTAAGCTATGAGCGCTGATAAAGATTTTGAAAAATTCCAAAGAGTCATTAGTGACAGGGATATCTGCATTGGGTGTGGCGCTTGTGTGGCTGCATGTCCATATTCTGCTTGGGAATTGGATGAGACTGGCAAATCAAGCCTGATTTGGAAGCAATGCTAGGATGCCTTCGATTGTGTTCCAGTCTGTCCTGTCAGCTGCATCTATAAATCAACTGAAGCTACCAACGCAGCAAAGGTTCAACTAGGCTGGTATAGGTTCAACAGAAAACTTAGTGACAATGAGAAGAAAATCTTTGAAACTCTGAACAAGAAATACGGTATCAGCGTATGACCTCCCTGATTTGAGAGAGGAATACTTCGGGAAGATGTCTTCAATTGTTAAGGGTCTTCTATAAGTTCATTTTCATCATGACGTTCTGATTAAAATTCTTGATTCTACAGCGGGATAGTATACTTAAATAAGTGGAATGATATCTGAAAGTCTAGTTACTTTTTCTTTATCTCGGATGAATTGATTGATAATTCCACCTAACCCTTCTACTTTTCCATCAGAAAAAACTTTAATCGCTGTGCCAGAGACGATTCCATATCCTTTCTGTTTCTCGTCGGAGAGTTCAAGCGCCTTCTGTAGCTCTTCCCAGCCGTCTTCTTCTCCATGTGTATCACATATTATAGGTGCTAAGCCAAGACATGGAAAAAGCTCAGCTGTTGAATCGTCGTTGGGGTCTCTCCAATATACCCATTTCTCTGCCAACATAATGCTTCCAGCCGAAATTCCAAAGAAGGGTTTACCGCTTTCATAAAGACTCATCAAAAAATCGATCATGTTCTTCTCTTTTAAAACTCTGATTCCTTCAAATACGTCTCCACCACTGACGAAGACAGAGTCCGCAGAAGTCAAAATCTTCTTAGCCTTTTCAACATCAGCATGTTTAGGGGCGATAAAGGCATGATCTACTTTAGCGGCACCAGCAATTCTTAGAAGCTCTGACGTTCGATGAAAGAAGGACTCATCGTCCTGATTGGCGGTTCCAATATAGGCGACCTTTGGTGAGATTACACCGGTTCCTTCGAATACTCTTCGATATAGAGATGATGTGGTTTCGCGTAGACTCTGCCTACCTCCAGCCAGTAGATAGACTGGTTTTGGTGTAATCATAATTTAATTCTACCTCAGCCTGTTTATCAGTTTTCTTTGTGCAAGAATCTATGGTCAAGATAATCTTCTATGTCAATGGGGAAGATGGCTTGGGAAATAACATACTTTCCGGAGGCAGACGGAGCCAGAGCCTCTTTGAATGCAACTGAAATCTTTGCTTCTTCACCGTAAAGCTTACTTAATATTTCTTTAGTCTCGCCCTTGAGTGTCTTTTTGTCAGTTCGCTGACTTGCAAGCTGCAGTTGATACTCGTTTCTTGACACTTGACGCAATTGATATTCGTCGATGCCGTCCAAAACACTTATAGCATCATCTAGTTCGCGGAGAGTCACTAATCTCCCTTTACACGTCAGTGTCACACTGGCGGTTCTACCTTCAATCGCAGAAAGAATTAATCCAGAGTCTCTACCACAGGCACAGGTACCCTCTTCATCAAGATGAGCTAAATCAGCTACATCGAAGCGGAGAATAGTATACCACGAATTGTTAAATGTAGTTACCAAAATTCTTCCTATACTTGGACCGCCATGTTCGGGTTTTAGAGGCTGCAGATCAACTCGGCAGTACTCACTGTTTTGATGGAGCTTGCCTTTCTCACATTGCATGAATATATATCCAACTTCAGTAGTGCCATAGGAACTGGTTAATGGGATGTTGAATACATGGCTGATTTGTTGGATGTGGAACCTCGTTGGATATTCGTAGGTGAAAAGGATAAGTTTGGGCTGGAAAACCTTCTTCTTTGACATTGCTATGTATCGACACAGCTTCGCCAGAAGTGAAGGATTAGCCTCTAATGTTACTGGTTTATAAATTTCTAATTCTTTTATCATCCTGTCCATGTGCTGAGGCGTCCATGATAGTGGGTTGCTCTTTTCGTTAAGGTAAAGAAACCTGGATAATCTTCGCTTCTCCATTGGAAGATCAACATCGTCAGATACAAAGCCCACATTCAGAGGATTAGCAAGAATCGCTTCAGGATGATTCCCCGAAGCAGCTTTGCTTGCATACGAGTTTAATTTCCAAGAGGCTTTTTCAGAAGCATCCCACCATCTCTGGTTCCATATGTTTGTCACACTGTCGCCTGTGGTTCCGCTTGTCTTCACAAATTCAATCTCTCCACTAGCTAAACCACTACTAGCATCGCGACCATGAGGTAAGAATCCTTGAGGGAAATGTTCCCGGATGTCTTTTTTTGTCAGGGTGGGTAAAGCCAAGTAGCGCTCATCTATAGAATGTTCTTTGCCAGGATCAAGAGTCTTCCAAGCCTGATAGGCAGTAGCTTCATTAAGAGCTATCTCCAAAGACTTCAAGGAATTATTTTCATATTCTGTTGAGAACACTCGACTATATGGTAACTGAAATGGGCTGTCATTCTTTTTTCTTGATTTTCCAGATGAAAGCAAATATTATTCTTCTCTCCTTTTCTATTCTCGCAGGCTTCCGATTTTTTCCAACAAGTCAAAAACTAACCCTGTCACATCTAGAACTTAAGTTTACCGTTAATACTCTATAATCATGTGCATGATTACTTGGTTCTAAATAGACAAATGGATTTCCGATACGAGTTTAACTTAACCACGAAAATGGTGTCTTTTCTTTTCCTTACACCTCTAAATACTACGAATTCAAATATGTCTCAGAATATTTCATTAATTCAAATCAAATTAGATCAGCTAGTTGAAATGCAATGTTGAAACGTAACTTTTCTACTACCCACAATATTAGAATAGGTATTTTGTCCAATCTTCCAGTTATACCATCTCGGGGAGAGAATTCTGACTTTGTAGCTGATTTGGAGGTGGAGGAGCAGGTAGATGCAGTTGAAAGAGTTCTAAGGAATCTCGGTTTCAACTTCAAGAGTTTTCTTCTTGGAGACAATATTGAAGAAGTAATCAAAGCATTGAAGGCGTATGATGTAGATGTAGTGATAAACTTGTGTGAGAGCGCTTTTGGAGATAGTCACTTGGAAATGGATGTGCCCGCGATGCTTGAACTCTTAAGAGTACCCTACACAGGTTCTCCACCTCTAACGCTTGGACTGTGCCAAGACAAGGGTTTAGCCAAACGTATTCTAAGTGCTGCGGGAATATCAACGCCAAAGTACCAGATTTTACACAGATATAAGGATTGGCAGGGTGGAATAGATTATCCGCTATTTGTAAAACCTCTAAGCGAGGACGCGAGTCTGGGAATTACTAAGGAAAGCTTTGTCAGAGATGATGTAGAACTCAAGAAGCGAGTAGAATATATAATAAAATACTACAGGCAACCTGCCCTGGTTGAAGAGTACATTGATGGAAGAGAGCTAAACATAGCAGTCCTCGGTAACGAAGAGCCATTGGTTCTTCCAATTTCAGAGATTATCTTCAAATTCAATGGTGAACCCAAGATTGTAGACTACTCTGCAAAGTGGATTAAAGACAATGAAAATTACAAGAGAACTATACCTGAATGTCCAGCAGATTTGAAGACTCAGGTAAAAGAGGTAGTGGAGAGAGCAGCCCTGTACTCATATAAGGCATTGCATTGTAGAGACTATGCAAGAGTTGACATAAGATTAAAAGGAGAGACACCCTATGTCCTTGAGGCTAATCCAAATCCTGATCTTTCTTCGGATGCAGGATTCGCCCGCTCCCTAAAGGCAGAAGGGATAACCTTTGAGGAATTCATAGAGCGGATTATAACCTTCGCGCTTAAAAGAAGAAGTCCGCTTTCACTCTTTTAGAAAAAAAGATTAGTTTTCTAAATCGACATCTGGCATCCTGTTCTTATTTTGCTTTTTTCCCTTAACTTTATCATTGGAGTTTTATTAGAGATCCATTCTCGAATAGGTTTTGGAGATTGTATCTTTTGAGAGCTTGCCAAAGGATTGTACAGATGAGTTGATCATAGGTATAGCCTGCAGTGCTCGCAGCTTCGGGTAAGCATGAGTGAGCCTCCGGATTAGGAATCATGCCCGGCAGAGGATTAGCTTCGATTACGCGTGGTTTTCCGTCTTTGTCAACTCTCATGTCTATTCTGCAAATGTCTTGGCAGCCTAAAACCTTGAATGTTCTAACAGCGAGATTGCTGATCTTTCCATAAAGTTCTAATGGTATCTCTGCTGGGCATCTGAACATATTTAAGGGCTTTTCAGGAGTATCCCATATCCACTTTGCTTCGTAAGAATAAAGTGGACTTGAGCCGCTTGGGAGGTTTTCGAGTAAAATTTCAACAATCGGCAGAACAGTTGGATTATCATTTCCAATTAAACTAACAGTGAATTCTCTTCCGGGAAGGAATTCTTCCACTATTGCGGGTTGCCCGTACGTCTTTATAACCCATGAAACCTGTTTTCTAAGGTCTTCCTCATCTCTGACTAAGGAGCTGCTTCTAATACCCTTACTGGAGCCTTCGGATACTGGTTTGACCACAAGTGGAAATATGAGTTCTTCGTCCATCCTATCATTGGCTGCGGTGAATACTTGAAATGACGGGGATGGAATATCTGCAGTACTTAGAAGTTGATGGGTCAAAGCTTTATCCAAAGATATGGCCAATGTTAAGGGTCCTGAACCCGAGTATGGGATTCTAAGCATCTCCAACATGGCTGGTATGTGAGATCTTCTGCTTTCGCCATGTAGTCCCTCAGCTATGTTGAAGACGATCTTTGGCCTTAGTCTCATCAGTTTCTCATAGGCTTCTTCATCTGCTTCGATCTTGGTTACCTCGCATCCGCCCTTTTTAAGGGCATCGGCTATTGCATCAGCCGTCTCTTCATCATCGAATTCGGCGTAGAAATCTTCTGGCAGGCTTTCATCAGTATCTGTATGTCTCTTCTGATTATAGGTCAGTCCTACTTTGAAACCCATTTTGTATTCCTAATAAGGCTCGGAGCCCTGATCTGATTAATTTCTTCATCTGGTAGTATTTGAGGATAGAAGAAGGTTTTTCCCTCGTAATTCTTCAGTGTTACTCTGTCGCTTTTTATGCTTTGGATGTAGTCAGGCTGTATGGGTATCTTTCCTCCTCCTCCTGGTGAGTCGATGATGTAGCGAGGTACTGCTAAGCCTGATGTATGCCCAACTAGAGAGTCTATTATATTGATTCCAGTCTCAACTCTTGTCCTGAAGTGGTATGTTCCTCGTACAATATCCATTTGAAAGAGATAATATGGTTTGACACGGATTTTCAGGAGCTTCTGAACAAGGTTCTTTATCACATCTGGGTTGTCGTTTACGCCTTTTAGGAGTACTGACTGGCTGCCTAGGGGAACACCCGCGTCTGCGAGCAGGCTGCAGGCTCTTTCGCTTTCTCTTGTTATCTCAAGTGGATGATTGAAATGGATATTCATGTAGACTGGATGATACTTCTTGAGCATGTTACATAGTTTTGGAGTTATCCTTTGAGGAAGCGTGCAAGGTACTCGGGAGCCAATTCTTATAACCTCTACATGTGGCATAGCTCTGAGTTTCTTAAGCGCGAATTCGACTTGCTCGTCTGACAGCAGTAGCGGGTCTCCACCTGACAATAAAACGTCTCGAATGATAGGAGTTGCCTTAATGTACTGAAGCTGCGCCTCCAAAGTTTCCTTTGAGTAGTTGATGACTTGCTTTCCAACTTTTCTCTTCCTCGTGCAGAATCTACAGTATGTTGCACACTTATTTGAAACACACATTAGAACTCTGTCAGGGTATCTGTGAACTAGACCTAGCGTGGGACTTTGTCCCTCCTCGTTCAATGGATCATCGAAGCCAAAGGGGTCATTAAGTTCCAGGGGGCTTGGTACGCACTGTCTCCAGATTGCGTCGTCGACTTGGTTTATTAGGTCGAAGTAGTACTTCGATATTCTCATCGGATACTTGGAAATGACGGCTCTTAAACTCGACACGTCAATTTTAAATTTGCGATTGATCTGTTCTGGTCGGGTAATACTTTGTTTTAGAATCTGTTTCCATTCTTCATCCATTTGTGAGTGTCTACTTCCTAACTATTCTTTTTATAACAATAAGAAGTACACGGCTTCGTCATGGTTTAGTCCATCTTTTTTTATTCTTCTTTCCCTAATACTTTCTAGTTCGAATCCCACTTTCTCAATTACGTGTCTCATGGGATTATTCTCCGAGAGGGTTTCCACTTCAAGTCTCTCAATTCCCTTCTGTCTAGCTAATTCGATTGCAGATTTTATGAGTCGTGTTGCAACGCCCTTTCCCCAGTAATGAGGATGTACGCTAACACCTATAGTTGCAACGTGCTTCATATACACCCCAAGCCCCCATAAGGCTAAGAATCCAATTATCTTCCCATCGGATTTGGCTACAAGGATGTCTACCTTCCTATTCTTCGGTAGCCTCTTGAAAAATACTTGATAATCATGCAACTCCTTTTTAGAGCTGGAGAAGGCGTAATCATATAGCCATTTCTGAACCTTTGGGTGACACTCAATCTCCACTATAGACGCGACCTCCATATCCGTCAAAGGAGCCTGCTTAGCGTTGAGTATTTCAAGTCTTGTTGTTTTTTCCTCAGATGTTTCAAGGGTATCGAGCACGAGGCTTGTTTTCGGGTTAACTTTTTGCGTCTTGCTGGCAGCATGTTTGTCTCTAGAAACCTCTTGTCTCTCCAAGAAATTCGCTCCCAATTTTGAATTGAGGAGTCTTTGTGATGCGATGCTGGTGGTTAAGAGCATACGAGTCTTTCTAAAGACCTCCCTGATCCCAAAGTGTTTCAGAATATGACTGTTTGGAGTCTTCAGATTCGGTAGAATATTCAGAGAACTTCCATTTTGAGTAAGAGGGTTGGTCAGCTTTTCGTCTAAGCATTCTCTTACAACCAGACTTGGGTTTCAGAGTTCAACCCACCAGTCGATCATAGACTTGATTTCCTCTTCTTCCCTAAGTTTCTTTTAAAGTTGGGTATATAACTCTTATTATTCACGCGAATTCGGATGTCATAACCCAGCGCGCTATACAAGGTGGAGGTGCTGTCTATTTCTGTAAGAGGTAGGCTTCATGTGGGTCTATTATTGATTTGATTTGGCAGTTTCAAAGAACTTTATAGATTTGACTCTCAATGGTAAAGCTAGCTTCAACTAACCTGTCTATTCTATCATTTTTCCTTTAAGCAGAATAATTAGGGCGGAGAGACTATTCGACATTGATCCAAGGCACGTTTAGGCTATCTACTATGATTTTCTTATAGAGGTTTAATGCTTCTTCCGGATTCTTGGTGCCTTCGATGACCGCTATTCCGCTTCTGAGTATGCTGATTGTGGTCTCTTTATTAACGTCTATTGTAGCACCAGTAATAGCCCTTATCTTGATATCGTAGTCCTTCGTATCCAAAGACTTGTATAGCTTCTTCATATTCAGTTTCAAATCTCTCCGTGGAGTAATCACATAAGCAGGCTTACCATGCCTTCCACAGATATCTTCAATAAGCTTTCTTGTTGTAGCCTGCTTCTTTCTTGAAGCGGTCTTTCCAGTCCCGCAAACTTGACATTCAGGAATACGATTGATACTCAGATCGCTAAAAGACAGTGTTCTCAGATCAACGAAGAGGAGTCTCCCAGCTAGACTCGGGTCCTTTCCAAGAATGATCTTTACTGTTTCAGAAGTTTCCAGGCTTGATATAATGCTCACTATTGATGGATGAACCCCCGCCACTCCACATGTTGGTAGTTCCTCATCTTTCAAGCCTGACATGAAGCATTCTAAGCATGGTGTTTTTCCAGGAATAATTGTCGTTAAGTTTCCGAAGACCTCTAAGGCAGCTCCGAAGACGTAAGGTATGCCAAGTTTAATACAAGCTCTATTTAATGCATAGCGTGGTTCAATCCTATCCAATCCATCAACAACAATGTCTACTCCTTTGATAGCCCCTTCAACATTTCCATCATTTAGGGATATCGGGAGTAATTCTGTCTTTACTGCAGGATTAAGCTTCTTCAACCGGGCGGCTGCTGCCTCAACTTTAGGATAACCAAGCCAGTCCACATCATATATTGGCTGTCTGTGAAGGTTTGAGATTTCAACAACATCCCTGTCAATTAGGCGAAGGAATCCCACACCCATAGCCGCCAGCTCTATGGCAATGTTTGAGCCCAGTCCTCCTACGCCGACGATGCAGACTCTAGCGTTTCTTAGCTTCAGCTGTCCTTCATAGCCTATGTCAGTTAGGACTATCTGTCTTGAATATTGTTCCAGCTCCTTGGAAGAGAGTTCCACTACTCGTCGAGACATTTCTCATCATCTCCGAACTTTTTCGTTAAAAAGAACAGTTGAGTCTTCCTTAAGGCTACAATATTTTCTTTACGAATTCTCCTATACCTATCCTATCTATGAGATGCCCTAACCTCTCTCCAGAGATTGCTTCGTCCTCGAAGACTCTAATGCAGTTGTCAATTATCTTGAAAACAGCATCTTCGTTCCCAAAGGTGACAATTTTATCAGCGAAGCGTGGATGCCTGCCAACATTTCCTCCGACAAATATGGTGTAGCCTTTCTTCTCACCTTCAATAGCATCAGTTGGGCACACTCGTATACAGTCACCGCAGAAGACGCAGCGGTTGAAGTCGAAGGAAATCTTCTCATTCAAAGGCTTTATAGCTCCCTCTCTGCAGGTTCTAACGCAGATTCCACAGGATGTACATTTATTCAGCTCCACTCTAGGCTTGACGACGCCCATTATTCCAACATCGTTAACCTGGGGTTTAGCGCAGGAGTTTGGGCATCCTGTGACACTCACCTTCAGCTTGGTGGGAAGATCCACGTTGAAGAATAGATCATCTATTTTCTTCGCCAATTCGTAAGTACCTATGTTACCATGGCTGCACTCTGGCATACCAGGGCAAGAAGTGATATTTCTCACCCTCGGTCCACATGAGCCAGGAGGAGTTCCAATTGCTTCAAGATCCTCAGTTATTTTACCTAAGCTAGTGTATCTAACATATGGAATTTGTATTCCCTGCCTCTCAGTTATGTGAAGAGAGCCATTTCCATATTTCTTGGCAATTCTCCCAATTTCGATCATCTGCTCAGACGTGAGCAATCCAGCTGGGACGCGTAGTCTAACGACAAAGAACTCCGGATTTCCTTGAGAGATGTAGCCACTCTTCTTCAATTTGTCAAAATCGGGTTTATCAGTCAATTCACTTCGCCTTCTTTTCGTGTTCTAATTCAACTTCTCCTTCTAATCTCCATAACGGTTTCAACTTATATGAGAGCGAAACTCCGAGTGACGCTCCAACAATGCTTAGGATGATTCCTTTGAAGACACTCCATCCAAAGCTTGGCGACAATGCCATGAAAGTATATAGCCCTAAGATTATGAGTTTGAAGAGCAGATAAGGAACTATGGCGAAGATACCTGAAACAACGTACATAAAATATGAGTAAACAAATTTCAGTTTCCCATTCAGACTCTTCTTGATAGGAAGGAAATACAAGACATCGAATACCAAGCCACCTAAAGCATATCCCAAGCCGACAATAGTGCCTTCTAAAGCAGAACTTCGGATTACCCTAGTAGCCAATGTTGCTATGCAGGTCATGGCTGTTACTCGCCCAAATCTACCCGTGCCTTCAGCTAAGACGACCATTAGAAGCCAGCCCACAAGGCGATTAACTGAACCGTGCAGGGAGAAAGGACCTATGCTAAAAGGTCCTATCATTGGCCCTAAAAACATCTCCGCTGCTATCCATAGTGAGGAGAACAATATGATTAGCGTCATCTCTCTTGTAGAAGCCCAAAGATATCTGCGGGTCACTCTCTCACCTCTTTCTTGCATCTGCTCCGGAACGATTCCTTCCAGATCACATGCTTAATATTACATAACCATGTCCTAATTCCAACGGTTAACTACCCTACGTTAAAAACGTTTTTATAACCACTTTTCAGGAATCATATAGGAAGTTAGAAAAATTCATAGACTTCTTGAATTTCTTTAAGGAAGTGCCCGAGTTATTGGTCATCAAGAATAGACTCAGCTTTATGAATTCTCCAACACTCTGGGAAGAACAGAATAAACCTTTAGAAACAATCATACATCTCTCCGAGATGGTTAAAACCATCAAGATAGCCACCCCGAAGAAGCCATACCAAGCCTACATAGCTGGGCCTCTCTTTACTAGCCTCCAACGGAAAATGATCGAGGAAATAGCCTCAGTAGTAGCTTCAAAAGGAGTAATTCCGTACATACCTCACATACATTCCAAGGAAAACGCTCCAAGCGGAATGGAATGGAAGAGGAGCGTCTTCCAATCTGACGTAAAGGGATTGGATACAAGTGACTTCCTCATTATGTGGGCAGACTATGGGTTTGAGCCTGACCCAGGAACGGTCTGGGAGCAATCCAGAGCTTACACCTTAGAGAAACCCGTAATTGCCTTGAGGGAAGACCATAGAAACTGGAGTAGACATTCAGGAGACTTTGAAGAGAAGAGCGTAATGAACCTTATGATCGAAGAAAGTATAGACATCATGACGAGAAACATAAGTGAACTTGAGAAAGCTATAGAGGAGACTATACTAAACCTTGAATTGGGAAGATAAAAGTAGAATTTACATAATTTTCCTTCAAAAAAACCTTAACTTAACTGCTGTCAACGAGATTCTGTTACTCTTAACGTCCAAATCTCTTGATGAATAATATGAATGTTAAAGCAAAAATAGTTGATGCTAAAAGAAAAAGCGTGTTAAAACCATATATCGCTGGAATGAATCCACCCATGAGGCCTCCAGCCATACCCCCTAAATCTGCCAAAGCATCGTAGATACCCAAACTTCCCTCTGAAGCACACTCCATTATCACCGTGCTCCTTCCAACGGAGAAAAGGGACCAAGAGAATGCTATGGCAGATAGTATGATTGTGGCAATAATCGGAGACAAATCTGCCGAGAAGAATGGGACGGTTGTTAGAAGGAGGACTAGGAAGACTCTCAGTCCAGATGCTGTTGAAACCGCGGCTTCCCCGTTTCTACCACGAATCCATTTTCCAATAGCGATATAACTTAGTGTCCCTGCAAGAGATCTAAAGAACAAGACTGTGAAGACCATTGAAGCCAATAGATGGACGTCTCTTGTTAGGAAAATTGAGAGAGACGTAAAAGCACACGTTCCAGCAAGGGAGAATAACGTAAAACCTAAGCAAAGTCTAAAGATCTGTGGTCCATCACCCATATGAAGACTCCGTCCTCCGCCAGCCGAGTAATAGTTTTGAGAGCCAAACTGATAAGAGAATGAACTAACCTCGTCTATCGGTTTTTCAAGGCGCGAGAGCCATCTTTCAACGTATAGCGGTGGTTCTTCAACAGCAATTAATGCTATGAGGAATGAGGCAAACGTCAAGGGACAACCTATCAATAGCAGAGTAGAATATCCAATGTCTTTAATGAATAAGCTGCAAGCCCCCAAGCCTATGGCTTGAGCTACTCCTACAACAAAGTTGTATCTGGAAAAAGCTGTTCCCCAATTTTTTTTCTGATACGATTCGGCTATGAGGACGCTTGTAGAGGCGGGATGAAGTGCGTCAGCTATCGCCACTAAGACATAAAGAATTTGGAATAAGAAGATACTCCTCACTTCAGCTATGAAAAAGAAGAGAAGACCTAAAGATAAGAATGCTACGAGTATGAAGGGTTTAGTCCTCCCATAACGGTCTGGAAGTTGCCCGAAAAATATCGATATAGGTATACCAAGAAGAGTTGCGATGGCTGTCATCACACCTAAGTCAAAAAGACTTCCACCAAGAACTTCGACTAAATAGAGCGGGCTGAGAGCTGAGAAGATTCCAAAGGCTATGCCATATGGAAAGTAAGCGAAATACCAATTACTCTGCTTCTCCGCAGCCAAGGAAACCACCATTAATAGAAAGAACTTTGAATTTGAGAAGTAAGAAAGGAGAGATATAAATTGATATCTAAGGTTCCATAAAATTTTCTATAAGCTGAGAGAGTTTAATAGCGTATTCGAATTAACGCGCACTAACTGGTTAAATGGATGATTCTATTCAACGTCTTCTTCATTGAGTCCGAGCATATAGAGGATACTTCTCAGATTTCTCTGAAAGATTGTTCCTTTCACGTACTTCTTCAAATCGCCCGTTGGATGGAAGGCTATGCCCAGCCCAGCTTTACTTAGCATCTCGACGTCATTCGCACCATTTCCAACAGCTACCACTTGGTCGAGAGAGATCTTCTCCCTTTCTGCGATCTCCATCATTATTCTGACCTTCTCAGAGCCATCGATTATCGGTCCTTCAAGCTCTCCCGTAAGATGCTTATTTTTTATAGCCAGTTGATTCGCAAAAGCGTAATCCAATTCCAGCTCTTTCTTCAAGATGTCTGTGAAGAATGTGAAGCCTCCAGAGATTATGGCGATTTTAAAGCCCATCTGCTTTAGCAATGTTATGAGTTCTCTAGCTCCCTCACTCAGTTGAATGGTGCTTGCAACATACTTTAAGGCGTCAAAAGAAAGATCTTTCAACATGCCAACTCTTTCCTGAAGGGATTGCCTAAAATCGAGCTTCCCCTTGTTTGTTGCATCAGTGATGGTTGATAGTTCTTTCTGGATTCCGGCTACCTTAGCAATTTCATCGATAATCTCCATGTCGATTAGCGTCGAATCAACGTCGAAGACTATCAGCCTCTTACTCTTTCTGAATACGTTCTCCTTCTGGAGAGCAACGTCAAAGCTCAATGCTTCTCCGGCGTTCATAAGTTCTTGCTTCAGCTTCTCAATGTCAGAGGTGTCGCTCACGTCAATTAGTAGTTCAAGAGTTGTGAGGTCTCTCCCATGGAATTGTCGGATCGTCTCTATATTGGCTTTATTATGTGATAAAACATTTGAGACATGGGCTAAAATTTCACCTCGAGGAATATGGCTTAGACATGTTAGCACGTAAAGGATTTTGTCTCTACGTTTTCTAGTCTGCTTGTAGGGGATAATCTTCAGATTCAAGTTCATCTCCTTAGCTTTCTCAAGGAGGTCTTTCTCTAGGTCTTTCTTGTATGATGGGCTAACTTGGGTTAGGAATGATAGAGCCAGTAGACCTTGGATGGTTGCCTGTTCAGCGTCGAGGATTGGGACTTCCCATTTTAATAGAATAGAAGTCAATGCAGCGGTTATTCCCGGTCTATCCTCACAGGAAATAGTAATCACGTAGAGATTCTGTCCATATTCAACTAGATTATTTATGAAGTCTTTAACTTGTTCCACAACTGCTTCTCCTACTCTGTCTTGAGCATCGACGGTGCTCGCACCGATGTGGGATGTTAAGATTACATTATCTAATGTGAGTAATTGCTGAGAGGGGGTAGGCTCATTTTGGAAGACATCCAGTCCAGCATAACCAATCTTACCGTTCAGTAAAGCTTCGTATAAGTAAACTTCATTGATGACATCACCTCTGGAAGTGTTTATCAGTATTGCACCGTCCTTCATCTTCTTGATTGCTTCCCTGTTGATCATGTTGCGTGTGCTCTCATTCAGAGGTAGATGCAGAGTAATCACGTCAGAAACGTGGAGAAGTTCATTGAAGCTTAAGAGAAATGCGTCTGATGTTTTGACGAAGGGGTCGTAAACTACGACATTCATTCCGAATGCTCTAGCTCGCTTTGCTACTTCTCTTCCAATCCTCCCATAACCTACTATTCCCAGTGTTTTACCTGCTAACTCAAAGCCTTCTTCCTTAAGCCAGCTGCCTTTCTTCATCTTCTCTGTGCTCTCCACAGTCTTTCTTGCAATACTTAACAAGTGCGCGAAGACCAGTTCAGCCACGGATGTGCTTGTTGCTTCAGCTGTATTTCTAACTTCAATTTTGCGCTTCTTACAATAGGTGAGATCGACATTATCCAGCCCTACGCCAGCTCGAACCACGAGTTTTAGCCGCTTAGCTCGGTCTACAAATTCCTTCGTAACATGAGTTGCACTTCTGACAATCGCAATGTCAAAGTCCCAACCGTCCTCTATTACATCAGTTATCTTCCGGAGCTCTTCAACGGTTTGGAGGTTTAAAGAGTCGAATACCCGTATTTTCAATGTATCACCCTAATCCATCTAATTCTTCGCAGAAGTTGTCTAGAATCAAAGTTACTTCTTTTTTATTGAGTGAATAACCATATTATCCCACAAGAATAAACATACTGTTTCTTATCGTTTGCCCTCTTGTTAACTGTTTAAGCTATACTCAATAGCGATCACTAGATTCGTTTTTATCTCTAACACAGTTTAGAGTGGAATCTGGTACCTAATGATCAGCTTCTGTAACACAGATTTAGGAATATATGATATAACTCGTAGAGATGGTAATGTCACACTGAAGAAGTCCCTTTTAGAGTGTCAATTCTTTACGCCCGCATCCACCCGTCATAGACTGGATACTGAGAGCATATGAACTCAAGTAGCGCAGGCTTCCCCGAGTTATTGACTTTTATTGCCCTCTTAATGGCTGGTACAATCTCATCAGGCTCATCAACCCGCTCAGCGTATTCTCCTAGAGCTTCAGCCATCCTGCTTGTACTAAGCGTACTAAACGGGGTTACAGCACTTGTCTCAGGGTTATGCCCTGGACCCCAGAAGCCTGGACCATATCCCCCGAAACCATTGTTGTTGATGTGGATTGTTGTTATAGCTATACCTTCTCTGACAAGGGCTTCAAAGTTGCCCATCTGATACATGATGGACGCATCACCAGCCACATGCATACACTGTCGTTCAGGATATGCAAGCTTGGCTCCTGCTGCAGCACTTAATCCGAAGCCGAGGCTGCTGCAGTTTCCCCATCCGATGAAGCCTCTGGGTATGATGGCTTCGTAGATGGTTCTGAGTTGGTCACGTGTGTTTCCAGCGTCATGAGAGATGACAGAATTCTTTCTATCGATGGTATTCATAAGATCCCAGTAGACTCTATAGGGGTTTATTGGCTTCTCGTTAGATTCGATGGCTGCCTTGTACTTCTCCATCTTCTTGGTTTTGAGACTCCTTATTTCTTCAAGTAGCCCTTCGTCCTTTCTGACTCCTCTGGATACTGCTTGCTTTTTGGCTTCTTCTATCAGCTGTTGCATAATGAGTTTGGCGTCGCCTACTATGGCGTGGGCGACCTTATAGCGCGTATTGATGTCGCGTTCATCAATGTCAGATTGGATGATGATTTTGTCTAAGCCATTGAAGTAATGCTTGAAATCACCTGGGGAGAGACTCTCTCCTATACCTAGTACAGTGTCTGCCCCACCGAGATAATGTTCTGCTGGAAGCCCTGAGACACCAACTGAGAGTGGATGATCCTCTGGAAAGACACTTTTCGCCAGAAGCGTCGTCACCACTGGCACTTGAACGAGCTCAGCGAACTCGACAAGCTCATTGCAAGCATCAGCATAAAATATTCCCTGACCAGCGTATATGACGGGGCTCTTCGCTGCGAGCAATGCTCTAACCGCAACTTCTACATCTCTAGGGTCTCCCTGATACCTCCATCCTTTCACAGGCTCGTAGGAGTACTTCTCATCGTCATAGTCGACCCAGTTTCCCGCTGTTCCACCTGAGCATTCCAATATTACTGGTCCACGCCTGCCTGTCCTTAGGTAAGTAAAGGCGCGCCTCATGAACTCCGGGATTCTGAGGCTCTCAGGAATATAGGCTGCCCACTTTGTAATCCCCGAATACTGTCTCGTAATATCGAAGCGATTCTGGCCAAGCTGACTCAGCGTGGGACCATTCATTATTCCTAGTATGGGTGAGCTATCTTCGAAGGCTTGGGCGACAGCTCCCTGTGCTATCTCACTTCCCACGGGGAAGGCTCCGCCTTGAACGTTGAATACTCCTATCTTCTTTCCATTGGATGCTCTGGAGTAGCCGTCAGCTAAGCCGACTGCGAAGCGTTCAGTCCGCATCATTATGATGCGGAGTTTTCTTTCCGTGGATTGACGAGTAATATTACCCACAGGCATGACGCTAAGAAATTCAGTTCCTTCTTTTTTAAGAATCTCAATTATTCCCTCTTGGGGGTTCAAACATATCGCCTTTAGTGTAAATTAGCTTCTAACGCTAAAAGGTTAACTCCTTGTTCTTAGTGAAGTAATGTGCGCTTAACAACATTAACACTTCAATTTGAATCGGTTACCCCTCATTTGGCCCATGTTATGAACTGAGATGTCAGATACTCATTTTGCTCTAGATTCTCTAAGGAACTGACTGTATGAGTCATCAATCATCTTTTGAAATCTCGGTCGACTACCATTCTTGACTTCATCCACAATTTTTTACGCCATAACTTGAAGTTCTTCACTGACATCCGACTGCAATGAGCTTACTCCTTTCTCAAATTCTTCCAAGACATTCTCTCTGAATTCTTCAGGACCTATAAGCTTCTGGCCTCGATGAAACATTGATCTCCTACTAGTCTGATAGCGTACAAGTATAATGTTCTTTGTGAAGACACAGTTAAGACTAAAAGCTTCGTCTAAATACTTCTTCATTTTATCCTTCGCTATTCGCTCTGACATTTTTATTGCCAACATCTCTTATTCAACGGACAAGTCTTCAATAGATCGAAAAGATAATCACGTATTAAGCTCATCCCGCGCGTGCTACGATCTATAGAGTACTCCCATTTCAGTGTCTCGTTCCAGTTACATGACATAGAAGAAAACATTGACTGATCATCAAAGGGTTCCTATCTTACATACTCAGCATGTGGCACAATATTTGACATGTTGATTTTTAATCAGAAGTCACAGTCTTCAATATTCTCAATAGTAGAGTCCAAGTAAACCCATCTGGTAACTAAATCAAGACCTACGACTCTTTAAATTCAAATACAATTCTTCAAATCATGATTGACTCTTACATACTATGTCAGAGTCTTTCTGCGTCTTTCATCGAAGAATTTCTTCACACCTACTAAAGACGAGTTCAATATGATATCCTCTGTCAAGAAGCGGCGGAGATTAGTTCTATCTAAGACAGAGTCGTCACCCATCTGCGTAGCCACATGAGCGTCTGACGAGACAACTAGCTTCCACTTATAGTCCTTAACAAGCTCTATCATCCGCTGAGCCTGCATGACTTCAACACTTTGATCCGCTAAGAAGCTCAGATGAGTCAAATTCACTTCGAGCAGAACCTGTCGCTCATAAGCCTCCTTCACAAGCCTCTCCATGTCCAACCGCCACCTAGCCTCATGAGGATGACTGATGACGCTCACATACGGGTTCTTTATAGCCCCAAGAACCCCTTCCAATCCCTCTTCACTCGAACTCGGAGTCCACCCAACATCCCTGTGGAGGCCTGCAAGGACAATATCCTGTCTTCCCGCAACTCTATCCGGAATATCTAATCCCCCTTTCTTATCTATAATGTTTGACTCACAGCCTAGCATAAAGTCGATTCCGAAAAGATGTCTTGGCAGTCTAAGAGATGTAATGAAGTAGTTAATCGAAGGACCATAAGGCGTTTTAGGCCCGTGGTCAGTAAGCGCTATCATTTCCAAACCCATTTGACTGGCTGCCTGAATCATCTCGTAGACCGTATTCATCGCATCACCACTAGATATTGTGTGAGTATGAAGGTCTATCTTCAACATATGAACCACTGTCTTCAATTATTAGTTCTGAAATAGTCAATGTCTAGCTGGCTTTAACCTCTTCTTTTCCACTTGGATTTATCTCTTACTAGTCATAGATTAACTGCATTATATTGACGTCTAGAAGCTTTCCGAATTTTTTCCCAACTTCTTTCATTGTTCCCACATGTTTAAAGCCCATGGACTCGTGGAGGTGAATACTCATATCGTTGTCTTCTGTTATACGCGCAATAACTGTATGTAAGCCAACCCTATGTCCTACCTCAATTATTTCGCAGATAAGCATTTTTCCTATCCCTCTTCTTCGGCACCCATCAAGTACATAAACAGATATTTCCGCGGTATCTTGGTAAGCGCATCTGTCTGACCATTTACTCAGAGAAGCCCAAGCAACGATGGTGCCATCATGCTCCGCGACAAGAATAGGATGTTTGTCATCATGATTAGCAAACCAGATTGCCTGTTCCTCAGAACTCTTAGGCTCCGTATCAAATGTGGCAGTGGTCTTTAGTATAGCATCATTATAGATTTCGGTGATCTGAATAAGGTCTCCAATCTCAGCTTTTCTGATTACTAACTTCCCATCCATATTCCATTATTCTGTATAAGTTCTTTTATGCCTTTTTACTATGCCTATAAACACACTATTCTGCAAACAATCGGTACAAGAAATACTATATAAAAAGAATAGATTTAATCAAAAGGAATATCAGTTTCTCCATCCACCCCTCCATTCTTTAAAATAGATAGTTTTTAATCATATTTTTCACGAGTTATCTAACCTTCTTACTTGATTATATCAGCGATTGGAAGCCTTGAGTTACCTCTCTCGGCTATTAACTCATAAATTACTATCTTAATGCATGCAGGCAACTTAACGTTTGATATGGACATTCTTGTTACAGGACACCAACAGTACCCTTCTTGATAGGAAGATTATAAGCTCTTTTACCCAATAATATTGTAAAAATTAGTTAAATTTATCTACCTCATGTTCATCTCAGTGAATCGACTAAGATGCCCGCTAACCAGGAAAACGTCACAAAAGTGCTCTCTGTGCTTTCTCATCCATTGAGAAGAGAGATTCTCATGGATCTTAATGAGAAGGGGGAATGTTCCTTCACAGATTTAATGCGAACTCGCAGCGTGGATACGGGTAAACTTAGTTTTCACATTCGAAGTCTTCAACCATTCATTGAACAAACTGACACAGGGAAGTACAGGCTTAACAAAACCGGAGAAGATGCTATAAGATTCATCAATGATTTAGAGGTATGGACTGAGGAAGCTCAGATTACAAAGAAAGATATAACGCTTAAGCTTGCATCCCTTAAGAAGAGGGCTTATGCCTTTTCTATAGATTTCCTACTCATTTTGGCTGTCATAGTTGTAAGTACACTCCAATTCTCCAGCAACATAATCTTGATTACTCTCAGTCTGTTGTGGGCTTACTCAACTCTCCTTGAAGGTTTCACGGGGCAGACTCTGGGGAAGAAGGTACTTGGTCTAAAAGTCATAAGAATTGATAACAAACCTCTTTCATATGATTTTGTTGCGGTGAGGAATTTCGGCAAGGCTTTCCTATTACCTGTTGACTTGATTGTGGGTTTAAGATTAAAAGACAGTCAATTTATTAGATATTTCGACAAATTTGCAGGAACAACCGTGATCGACCTTAGAATCTAGTTCTACCGCCGATTTTGTCAATTCAACTTGATAATTCTGCAAATCTGCCTTTGCATTTTTCCAAATAGTGTTGAAAACTCCTCATTTCAGACTTTTCAAAAAGTCTTAAGAGGTTTTCCAGATTAACGTTGAAAACAGTGGATAGCGAAGAGGTTATCGGCTGTTTATACCCGTCGCACATATAAAAATAGGAGAGATGAGGAATTGAAAAGATCTACGTTTGAAGTGACTATGGAAGTCTTAGGAATCATGGAAAGACATAGTGTACCTACAAGAATAATGTCTGCCGCTAATATGAACTGGATTAGATTCGTTAAGATGGTTGATAAACTCAAAAAGATTGGGTTGATTGAGGAGACAGTTCTAAACAGTACAAACAGACTATCTGGACTTGACAATTCTCTGATAATCGAGAAAGGAAAATGGAGTGGAGCAAATAAGCATAAGCTGAGAAGGTATAATCTAACAAGGAAGGGACAAGAAGTTCTCAGTCTGTTTAAAAACCTAAATGAGAAGCTCGAAGGTCTAAAACCCTCACGCTGGTAATTCACATTTTTCCGAATTGTTTTCTATAGATGAGGAACCATTAAATTTCATCATCCTAAAAAATCTCATTTTTGGCTATACTTGCAACTACAATAGTCACAACTACTGCGTATGCCAATGGTTTACTAGCCCAAAAATAATATTCTCACCAACCAGAATAGTCTTAGTTCATCTGGTGTTATTGCAAGTTCATTCACAGGTGAATAATCCGATCAACAGTGTAAATACAACTAGTCTTCAATAAATTGAGGTTCATGCTATCTCGATAGCAATGTAA
>JAUPKU010000163.1 GCA_030837285.1 Thermoproteota archaeon
AGATACGTCACAAAATACTTGACAAAGACAAGGAATGGGTCTAAAACTCAGGTTCTGACCTTAGCTTTGTGTTGGCTTTTTAGAAAGCGATCCTTCGCCATAAGCGGGGACATGGAAGAACTGATTGAAGTCTCAATGGGTCATGGACAGATGATTCAAATGAATTTAATGGGAGAAGAAGTCGATGTTAACTTAAGATGGGTGTTTATCGGGATTTTCTCCACTGAAAAGTTGGGAATAACGCATAATAAATGGAGGAAAACGATTACCGATAGAGAAGTCCTCAATGAAATCTTGACCTAAATGAGTAATAATGAGGGTTGGTCTAGAGGAAGGGGGTGGAAATCCAGCCATCCAAAGATAGCTAGAGGGTGGGGAAACCTAAGGTTTCTAACCCCTAATATGGGAGCGCGAAGCGCTATCAAACATTATTGTAAATACTTTAATGTTATTAGAATCTTCCTCACATCCAAAATGGGCATAATAACATAATGAGTGGCGAAAAATCATAGTGGATAAAGAAATATTGAATGAAATTTTGAATTAAACATTAATCCAATTAACCTTTGACCTAGCGCGCGACAATAGAATGGATGATTCATAAGATGATTTTAAAGTATTCTTCTGAAATATGTAAAGCTATTTAGTGCGCGCGAAATATAGCCTAATAGTCGATCGATTGATTTCGAAGCATCATTGTCATCTACTAGCCATCTTTCTTTCCTGTATTTTTTCTAACCTATTCCATTGTTTTTATTTGCTAGAACTAAAAGGAATGTTGGAGTCAAGCTTATACATAAGTTACTTATTTAATTGAAGGATTTTACCATAAAGGTTTCTTCTCAATCGATCGAGTGATGGATGATGGGTCTGAAAGAATATCCTAAAGTTTACTTTAAGCTTCTATTCGTAGGGTTCTTACTAGTCTTTGGTATGGGTCTTTCAACCTCCTTTTTGTCACTTCTGGCAAAGGAACTTGACCCATCTGGTATTCTCTCCGGGTTTGTTGTATCAGCGTTTTTCCTAGCACGTATTTTTATTGAGCTTCCATCAGGGATAATTTCTGATAGAATTGGCAGGTACAGGCTTCTAATACTTGGTATTGGCTTTGTTTCATGCGGCGCCTTTTTTTGTGGAATATCCAACTCAATTTACATTCTCATCATAGGTAGGAGCATATGGGGTTTAGGTACCGCTTTGTACTTTATGAATAACACTGCGATGATTATGGATCTATTCGTTCCTAGTTTGAGGGGAAGTGCTTTAGGAACTTTTCAGGCAATAGAGTTTATCGGGCCTGTTTTGGCAACTCCACTTGGTGGAATAATCATCGAGAGGTTTCAGGGATTCAGTATTTCTCCCTACAATTTTATATTCTATCTCGCAGCAGGAATGAGCTTATGCGCATTTATTCTCGCCTTCTTCATGAAGGATGCGAAGAAGATGGGGTCATCACATGGAGGATCCACTATATCTCTAACAAAGACTTTCTCTGCTCTGAAGAATGGAGCTATCATCATAATATGCGTTAATACACTTTCTAGGATGATTATTATGCAAGGAATTAACAACACCGTTCTTCAACTATTTCTTAATGACGACATTAAACTGAGTATAGAGCTGATAGGCTTCGTCATCACCACTAGAGTGATTGGACACACTTTAGCAACAGTAATAGCTGGCCATCTATCAGACAAAATTGGTCGAAAACCGATAATCATTGCTGGAATGCTTATAGAAGCCATAGGGATGTTCATTTACACTATGGTATTCCGATTTGAGCTGATTCTAATGACAGCCTTGCTTGCGGGATTTGGTGAAGGAATGGTTTTCGTATGTTTACTTGTCTTCTTATCTGAGGTTGCACCTAATGAGATTAGAGGCGGAGCGATTGGACTATATCGGACATTCATGAGTACAGGAGGCTTCATCGGCCCAATGATGTTCATATATTTTTTTGATAACTATTCTTCCTCATACTGCTTCTATCTAGCAATAGTCTTCCTCATTGTGAACACATTGCTTATTTCGACAATCAAAACAAAGAAGCAAATCACACTCACTACTGAGAAACCTAAGATTTAAAGGAACTGAAAACTTTGAGATTTCCAACATTCACATTTTTTTAAATTTGTAAAATAACTCGTCCTTGTAGTAGTTAAGTGTTAACGCGCGCTAAACTATGGATTCAAATTAAAATTATACCTAAACGACTTGATAACGTATATGCATAATTAAGACTCTCAAAATGATTAGAATTATATTCTAATTCGCTCACTCAAGGATTAAGCTACATAGCTTTTACGCATTCTTTTTGGTCGTTTCAAGTATTTCGAGAATTCTTTTACAATAATTTTCTATTGAAAATATTATATCGTCAGGCATGGTACGGAGATAAGCTTTCCAATCCCAATTACATTGTATAAAGTCCTTTATTGTTAAGCCCCAATTATAGTGATCTGTAAATGATTCATCAATTTCAGGATACTTGAACGAACCAGAAAAATGACAGTTTAGCGTGATAGTACCCATTTCTTTTGTGAAGGCATATTGATCGTCAAACCTATCAAGAACACCATATGCTGATATTGGTATGCTAGACCCTCTAAACCAAGAACCACCCATAAATGTAAAATCAAACCTGAATGCGTCATTATTGATGAAACTCAAACTCGATTTATTTTTGTCAAAACCTAATTTAACATCAGTCTTTATTGGAAGGGTAAGCCTGAAAAACATCAATTTGAATACTTCAAAACTAACTGATAATTGGGAAAGTAC
>JAUPKU010000164.1 GCA_030837285.1 Thermoproteota archaeon
CTTTATCGAAATACCTAAATTAGTTCAAGAAAAATATAATTTAGCGTTGATGGCTTTGTCTGAATTGAAGGTTGGGGACAATGCTCCTGACTTCTCATTACTGAACGAGTATGGCGTACCAGTCAGCCTAAAAGACTACTTGGGAATGAAATTAGTTGTCCTATACTTCTATCCTAAAGACTTCACATCAGGTTGCACTACAGAAGCATGTAAATTCCGAGATGATTATAAACTCTATGAAGACAAAGGCGCAGTTGTAATCGGAGTCAGCCTAGACACTGTGGAATCACATACCAAGTTCGCCCAGGAATACAAACTACCCTTCTTAATATTGAGTGACCACAGTAAGGAAGCCGCTAAAGCTTATGGCGTACTTGGAGTTGGAGGTTTGCTCGCGAAAAGAGTGACATTCATCATCAATAAGAAAGGAAAGATCACACACATCTTTCCCAAGGTTGACGTAAAAATTCACTCAGAAGAAGTATTGAAAGCCCTCGAAGAACTGGAAAAAACATAATCAACCATTTAGTCTTCTCCGAAAAAATTCATCGTAGCCTGTGGGTGAAACACTTATATTTTTGTTCAAATAAAAATGGATATCTATTTCTTTACTAATTCAGTCTAAGGAATTTTTTGATAGAATCATTATTTAATAAGTACGAGTTCTAAAATGTTAACCCTTCTTTAATTAGTGCTAGCTTGGATTGATTGTAAGGACAAGGAAAATCCTAAAATTCACATAAACCTTAACCAATTAACATTTCTAAACAACATGGTCTAAGTACATTCTTAAGATTTTGATCTGCCTTCATTGTCTTTACTCATCAAACCCTATTGATAGAGCCAAAAAAAGGAAGTTATGTCAACAAGCCAACGGAGAATATGATGTCTAAAAGTTGAAAAAAGAGGATGACACAAGACCAAATTGATTGAGTCGTTAAGCTAATATTTTCTGCCGTTTCACAATGATTAGAAAGACAACTATTACAGTGTGAAGAGAGCATGCGATTGCATAAACCCAGAATCCCACCGGTTGGGAAGAATGAGATGGAAAAACATCCGCAGATGGTTATTAACATTAGGACCTAGAAGAAGCAACCTTAACGTGTACAAGACACTGATGCAACACCCCAAACTACTAGAACGCTGGTTCGTATTCGGACACTACATCTTCGAAGAATCAACACTACCACCCTATGAGAGAGAACTAGTTATTCTCCGTACAGCCTGGCTTCGCCAATCAGAATATGAGTGGTCACATCACGTAATAAATGGAAAGACAGCTGGACTGACTGAGACTGAGATCATCCGAATAACTGAGGAATCCAGAGCAAGCGGATGGAGTACATTTGCGTCTACACTCATCCAAGCGGTTGATCAACTATGTAAAGACGACTTCATTGGCGACGAAATCTGGAATGCTCTAATGAAACAATATTCCACAGAGCAAATCATGGATCTGATCTTCACAGTAGGGCAGTATACACTGCTTTCAATGGCCTTAAATAGTTTTGGAGTCGAACTTGATGAGAACACTCCCCGATTCCCCAAGACTAAAGATAGAGAGAGTTAAGCATCTAGCTTATTATCTTAGAGTTTGGCATCAGGAGCAAACCTTAACTTTGTAATGTGAAGATCTCCAACTAATAATTCAAGTTCTACAATTTGTAGCACCCAATGTATCCATTTTCGATTATTTGACCAAGATAGATGCTATTATAGTTTGACAACCACACATTCTTAAGAGCTATAGTAAACACTGACTTACTCAGCTATGAAGCTGAAGACTTAAAATAATTAAAATGAACTTTAGAAATCAGATATATAGTGAAGCAGTTTCAGCTGAGAGAAACAAGGTCAGAATGGACTAGCTTAATTTAAAAATAGCATCCATGCACGATAGTCAAGGATGAAAGAAACATTTAGGATAGGAGTATATTGCCTTCTACATCGCTAACCAACGGAGTGGTTGTACCACTTCACAAGCCTGACTTTAGGGAGAAACTCTTCTTCTTCACTTCTGGAATAATAATGAGTATCCCTCTGACAATATTGGCTGAGCAACTATCAAACAGTCTTGCGAGTGGTCTCCCAGAGTTATTCTCTGCACTCCTCTTAGTCGCTATTATAGCACCGTTTGTTGAAGAGTTCGCAAAAGCCTATCCTTTGTTCTACCGTCATGGAGAAACAGAACGGTCAATCGTCACTTTAGGCTTCCTAGCTGGATTGGGATTCGGTGTCATAGAGTTCTTTTTATATATATTCGTGTATTCGGCGCCTCTTATGATAAGACTTCCTGAGTTGTTCTTCCACGCTTCAAATACTTCAATTACAGCATATGGCATCGCCAATAAAAAACCACTTCCATTCTACCTAACAGCAGTAGGACTACATTTCATAATCAACTTCTCTGCTATATTCGATCAACTATGGTTAATCGGATTTATTTTTAGCCTATGGGTCTCTTATTTTCTCTCCTGGAGTCTCTACAAAAAGACGACAGAAAAAGTCGTAGTATAGAAGCCAGCACCATCATCAATCCAATATAGTATGATTACATAAAAAATTCTAATCGCAGGGTTTTCATGACTGAAAGAGTAGCTCCATCTTTAACTTTTCTCATATGACATTTTTAGGTGGATAAACCTTTGTCAAGATCGCTTGTTTAACTCTTTTTCATAAAAAACTATTTAAATTCCAGTTTTGGAAACGTTAGTCTTTTTATTATAGAAAGATTTTGATTAAATATGGATAGTTATGCTGATGAGCTACTCAAACTACTAAGCAAGCATGATTGCAAAGGACAAACCATATCCGTCGAGCGCCTCCCCTTGCTGAAGAGGGAAATAGAAGAATTTTACAGTCAAGGCTTGTTTGACAAAGAATTCTATAGAGAACGCCTATCCTGGCTTAATTTTGAGCTTCCAGAAAGTCTGCCAAGAGCAAAATCAATAATCGTCATCGCCACACCCAGACCTCAGACTCGTGCAATCTTCAATTTGAATGGTCAACGGCGACCTCTCATAATCCCCCCCACGTATACAGGATATGATCGTGTACGTGAACAAATTGAAGATCTTCTAGCAAAAACAATCAGCAGAGAGAAGTACACATTGACGAGGACTACACTGCCCCTCAAGCTACTGGCCGCTAGAAGCGGCCTAGCCCAGTATGGAAGGAACAACATTTGCTACGTTCAAGGTATGGGAAGCTTCCTACAGCTTGCTGCTGTGTACTCCGACATGCCATGCGAAGAAGACAATTGGCAAGAGAAGACCGTGATGGAGAGTTGTGAGGAATGCGAACGCTGCCGTAGAGCTTGTCCAAGCGGCGCGATTCCCTCAGATCGTTTCCTTCTAAGGGCTGAGCGATGCATCGTCTATCACAATGAGAAGAAGGGTGACATCTCATTTCCGGAGTGGGTGGACGCTTCTTGGCACAACTGTATTGTAGGATGTATGCACTGCCAGAGAGCTTGTCCCGAGAATAGGAAGTTCATAGAATTCTTCGATGAAGAAGAGGAATTCTCAGAGGAAGAAACAAAGCTGCTCCTAAATGACATGTCAGGTGATAGACTGCCAGCTAGAACACGGGGTAAACTGGAACGACTCAGTCTAATAGACTATCTTGACAGTCTCCAACGCAACCTAGGAGTCTTCTTCAACAAGCACAAATAAAGAAAGTTCTCTAATAACGCTTAGAAGCGGACATAGAGTAAGGTATGTGCATGGGTTGTCTAAGAGTGGAGAAAACAGCCCAAAGCCAACCAGCCTAAGAAAACCTTTGTTCATCAAGCCCCTTTTTGAAAAGAAGATACTGAGAAGAAATGTAAGATTTGGAATAGCCTCTACTTCTTCGTTTTGAAGAAGAGCCAACTCTCTTTTCCTTGAAAATTGGTCTTCACCAGGCAGTATTCACCCTTCAGCTTCTCCCCATTCAAGTTGAAGACGATCTTATCCTCCTTGACTGAGACTGGTTCATAAGTGCCCTTGTCCCACAGCTTCACTTCGCCAGCGCCATATTGGCCTTCTGAGATAACCCCATGAAAACTAGCATATTCAATAGGATGATCTTCAACGGGCACGGCTAACCTTCTTAAACCCGCTTCTTTCGGAGGCTCTTTTGGCACAGCCCAGCTCTTGAGAATCCCGTCCATCTCCAGCCGCAAGTCCCAGTGCAGATGAGTGGCATGATGTTCCTGGATAACATAGATTCTCTCTTCAGTCGTTTTCTCTCCTCCTTTCGGGTTCAGAGACTCTAAAGTTTCTCTTTTGTCCATGTTCTGATCAATAGAGTATTATATGAGGAGGCAAATAGATAAGAATTGGTATTCCGCATCTTCGGGGATAACTACTTCTCCTCTTTGTCTTTTCCCCTCAGCCTTCTCTCTAGCCACTCGAAATCCTTCTCCAGCTCCCCGTCAATCTTCTCCCCATCCTTCTCCACTCGTTCAATCCTCGCCCTAGTCTTATCCACGTCCTCGTTTATCATCTGCTTAATTTCCTTACTAACAGTTGAAGGATAATTGTAAGGCTCTTTAATCCTCATAAAGAGAAGTCCCCCCCCAAGTCTTCCAACTGCTGAGATAATATACGCCAACTGTATTGCCACCAACTCGGTATAACCCATCACTATGAAGAAGGAGACAAAGTAACCCCCACATAGGGATCCGAAGAATGTGGCAACACCATTAAGTGTATTGAATATTGCGAAGGCAGTGCCCCTCTGATCCTCCTCTGTCACGTCTAAGAGGTAGGCGAAGACGACGATATCCCCTACAGCACCCAATATGCCTATAAAAACCTCAGCTGCAAACAAGTGGTAGATGCTCGTCGCAAAAGCATACATGAGGGCATAAAATGCTATTCCAGCCCGACCGATGACTAAAAGCGACTTACGGCCAGCCCTATCCGAAAGATGCCCCACAAATCGCCTAACAAGTATCGAAGCACTCCCCGATATAACCGCGATATAAGCCACTTGTAGCATATCAGCCTTAACCACTTTCACAATCGTCATAGTGAACAGTGGCCAGGCCATAGCCATAAAGAAGCCATGTATAACACTGATAGTAGAGAAACTGCGGAAGTATGCATTCTCCTTCATCGCTCGCCAGTCAATCCATGAGCGAAGGGTAAGAGCCCTCTTCATTCCACCTTTACGCTCATGAATCGTTAGCATAGTCAAAGCAGCAGCAAACCCACTCGCAGACGCCATTAAAAAGGGAATAATGTACATTTGAGAACCGATTACACCGCTCCTATACATTATGATTCCGGAGATGATAGTCGCAGTTAAGCTCCCAAGCGAGGCTGCTGCATTCAGACTTGCAGTGATAAACCCCCTCTTCAGGGAAGGGACGATAGCACCTACGAGACTCGCCCAAGCCGGTGCCACCATAGAGTTGACGAATGCTTGAACTGCAACCAGACCAATAAGCTGCCACGGCGTTCCTACAAAGAGCATCAAGACCCATATTAGAGTAGAGAGGAGACTACTGGCTACAATGAAGAGGACGCGCTTTCCAAAGTTGTCAGAGAGAACTCCCCACGGAATCTGCATAACGTTTGAGAATAAGTTATTTAGAGAGCGGAGCCAACCCAAGTCTGTTGGAGAGGCACCTAACTGAATCGCATAAACAGGGAGATATGGCCCTGAAACACCATTTCCAAAGTTGCCCACAATCTGACGCAAGTAGAGAGGTTTTGGAAGATGAAGATCTCCATCATCGTCCTTCCCCGAGTTCGCACTCTCATTAGGCTTCTTATCTTCCAACTAACTTCCTCCATCCGCTTAAAGAAACACTAGAATTCATGAATCCACTCTAAAAAACTAATGTCATGAAGTATTATCTATACTTCCCACCGACCATGGCACAAGGCAAGGGTATACATCAACGATAAAAGTAGGCGAAAAATATTTCTATTATGTTTAAAATTAAAAAAATACGGTATCAAATCATCTCCGTTTCTTATAAGATCATTTGCCCATTCCAGAATTTTTGCTTTTTGGTTCGTTTGTTTATCGACCGTAAGAGAAAATAAAATCTCAATTAACCGATATTAGCTTTTTTCTTGAGCTTTCTTCAGAACTCAAGTTAGATGGCGCCTAAATAGCGCATCGTTTCTTTAGTCGAACAATCGATTAGAGTAATTACAAAAATAGATAATCGAGCACCGATAACGATTAACTTGTGATCTGAATGTCCTTTAATGTTTCTAGGTGCATTTCTTTAGCGGTTTTAACTATTCCAAACTCGATGTTCTGTTCTGGAGACAGAATCAATGCATTGATGGTCTCCAATTTGAGTTGTTACGCGCGGAGAGACCTTGAATGTCCGTCTAAAATGTAATATTTGTCTTTATAGATAATACACAATATTGGTACCAAGATCTCAGTTATCAAATCAATCTGTGCCTTTTTCACAATTGACTGGGTAGGAACAAGATTTCCTAAAGAGACTGTTTCTTGTCGAAGTGTAAAATAACATCGATAGAGTGCTTCATAATATTTCATCACTGTCAGAATTTGGCTCCATGACATCAGAATCGGATCATTGATAATATTAACGTTCTTGATTGGTAGCCCTTTTAGTGGACGTTTGAGTTGGAAACGATAATTTTTGTTTTCAGGAAATTTCAATACATAAGCTCTAATTAATTTCTTTTTTAGTTTAATTGAGATAAATGAACGATGGTGACCGTCAAGGATGAAATAATCTTCATCATTTTTCACCGCGATTATGGGTACATTGTACTCTTCAGTTATCACTTTCATGAAGACTAACGCGAGTTTATCATTCTCTAAAAAATTTTGTGATGGATACAGGTGGTCGAGAGGAATCTCCTCAAGTACAATATCAAGTGTCACGTCATAGATTAGTTCCAGACTCTGTTTTATATCCCACGCCCTTTTATGAATATTTTCCCAGCTTGCCAGATCCATTAGCGCCACTAAATCTTCACTCCTGATGAATCGATCGATCAGCAAGCCATACATTAAATCTCCTGCGCGCTAGCTTTTCTGAAAATATGGCTTTCTAGAAGCTCAATTGAAGGTAATTTCCATAGAGGGTTTGAGCGTTGATAAGGTCCCTTGTGAGCTTGTCTGCATATTTGCTGAAGTTTCTAGTAAGGTCACGAGTGGTGAATATCCCATATATGACATTATCTTTAACCACTGGTAGTCGCCGTATCTTATATTTTGCCATAGTCTTTACTGCATCTTCAACAGTCCCATTTAAGTCAACTGTGATAAGAGGTGTAGACATAATTTCCGAGATTTTGACCATCGATGAATTTTTCTCCTTTGCCATAACTTTTGTGACTAGATCCAGCTCAGTGATTATACCCTTTGGTTGACTCTTTTCTAGCACGATAACATAGCCAATCTCCTTTGCCGTCAGGAGCTTAGAAACTTCAAGAGCAGAGGCATCTATATCAATCGTTACTACATCTCTACTCATATAATCTTTAACCAGATAAGACATATTTTTCACCTAAATTACATTCATATAGTCTTATTGAATAACAAATTATAATTATATCCGCGCGCGTTCATAAAGTGATAGCGTATACTAGCCCACGCGTTCTTCCCTCTGGATGATCGAAGGTAAAGAATAGAGGTAGCAGAATGTCTGAGGAGATTAAGAAGCGCATTATTAGAGTCTTAATCAACTCAGGAGTTATAATTTTGATAGTCACAGCTTTGGATCTCGCAATACCAGGGTTTCTAGCCTTGATTATCCTCACCCCAACGGAAGGGCTTTCCTTAAGTAAGGTTCTCATATTCCTCCCAGTTATAGTAATGATGTTCCTAGGTTTACGAATCATTTTAGATTTAATCAGACTTGTGGACTTAACCTCTGAAGTCATGATAAAGCATATCCCCGGTCTTAGGGTTGGAAACAAAGTCTCGATTACTAGAGCCTTGAAGGAGATTATTCTTGTCCTAATCATCATCCTTTCAGCAACGGCAATCTCATCATTTCTACTACTGGTACCAGAGATAGGCCACTGGTTAGTTCTAGTCTTCTCCGTAGTATCTATAGCAGTCTCAATCATTCTGATCTATGATGCAGGAAGAACGCTTTACACTGTCTTCGAGTCAAGTATCCAACTCTTCATAAACATCCTTTCAGGCGAACATAGGTATAGCAAGTCAGGGGAAAAAGGGAAGGAACCCGAGAAACCTTGAAAACAACCTAATAAAAAACTAAATATTTCTCTACGTTTTAATTGTCAACCGTCAAGCTTCACAGATACTCAATTGAAAAATTTAATTAATAACAGCGTAAAAATTTGATTTTTTATCTTGAAGAAGGATTATTCCGCAATTTTCATACGGTCATCTATATATCTGCTATTGAGACATTCACTTCTATACCCTTTCTCACACTCTGTGTTAAAGTGCAGTAGTCCTCGAAGACCTCCAAGCAGCTGTTAACTTTCGGCTTATCCTTCTCGTCTAAGACAAGATGCACCTTAACATCGATGTTCTTTATTCTAAGGCGCCCCTTCTCATTCCGCTCCGTATCAGCTTTGACGGTGGTCTCAAGACCCTTAATGTTAACCTTCGCTCTTCTAAGGCAATAGAGGAGACTAGAGCTTAAGCAATGCCCAATAGAAGCTGACAGAAGTCTAGTAGGACTTGGTCCCAAGCCCTCGCCAATAGGCTTTGCTTCATCAACAATCAAGGTGGGGATCTCCTTCAGATCGAACTCAACCTTAAAACTGTAACCTTCTACGAAACTCAGTTTTGTCACTATACTCTCTGACAAGTCAAGCTACCTCAATAGCTCGTTCCCTATAATATGAACTATTTTAAAAGATGAAAAGAAGAAATAGATTATGGGAAGATTTTATTTGAATACGGTTCATTGTAGAGGTTTGACTTTGGTAACTTCCTTGTTAACGAGAGATGGAGGCATCTTTCCCTGAAGGACGCTAATGAGATTCTCAACCGCTAGGTTGGCCATGGCAGTCCTTGTCTCGATTGTTCCACTCGCAACATGCGGTAGTAGAACGGTATTCTCCAACTTGAGCAACGGATTATCAGGGTCAACAGGCTCCTTCTCGAAGACGTCAAGTCCAGCCCCGCCGATTATTCGCTTCCTTAAGGCTTCAACTAAGGCAATTTCGTCTACTATAGGTCCCCTAGACGTGTTGATGAGGTAGGCCGTTGGTTTCATAAGCTTGAACTCTTTCTCCCCGAACATGTGGCGTGTAGACGGCAGCAGAGGCACATGTATAGAGATAAAATCCGACTGCTTAAGCAATTCTTCGAGGCTTACATAGGTTATCCCCAACTCATTCTCGAGCTTCTCATTCCTAACCATATCAGTGTAGAGAAGCCGCATGTTGAAACCCTTAGCCCTCCTGGCCACAGCCATTCCAATCCGTCCTAATCCGACTATTCCAAGCGTCTTATTATAAACGTCATTGCCCAGAAGGAGCATCGGAGCCCAGCCTTCCCACTTTCCCTGTCGGAGGAATCTGTCAGCCTCATTGAGACGCCTTGCTACATCCAGCATAAGCGCCAACGCGAGGTCGGCTACTGACTCCGTTAGAACCTCAGGAGTATTTGTCACATATATTCCCCTTTCCGTTGCAGCGTTCAAGTCAATGTTGTCGAAACCTACAGCATAGTTGCTGATTACTCGGAGTTTCTTACTCCTTTCCATGACCTCGCTATCCATCCTATCGTTCAGAAGAGAGATGATTCCGTCCTTTCACTCATCACCTCTCAGTAGTTCCTCCCCAGTCAGGACACGATCTTCAACATTAAGTTCGACATTAGCTATCTCCTTTAGTCTCTCTAATCCTTTGCCAGGCAGTTGCCTAGTCACCAAAACATTAAACATAGCCAATCTACCCCAAAACCAATATCCACAAGAAATTGCTCTAATCATAGTATTCTCTGATCGTTCATATAAAAGAATCCTCTACACAGTATTGACTATTGATCTTTAAATACAGAGGAGCGAAGATATGACCTTTCCAGTCATAAGAAATTTTGAGAAAATTATCGAAAATGGTGCAAACAAGTTAGATGCCGAAGCTAGAAAGGTAGCCCTTCTCACCCTAGAATCAGCTTTATCCGCAGTAAACCCGAGGAACCTAGTGTCAGAGAAAGTTAGGTTTGAAGGGAATGTACTAGAGGTAGGAGGCTTTCGCTTAAACCTCGATGATTACAGTCGAATTCTCGTGGTTGGAGGGGGAAAGGCGAGTGGCAGAATGGCTGAAGCATTAGAAGAGAAAATTGGTAAACGTATCGAAGCCGGAATCCTCAATATTCTAAAAGGAACATCCAACGAATACAAAACTGGTATCATAGAATTAAACGAGGCAAGCCATCCTATCCCGGATGAAGGAGGACTCAGAGGTGTTGAGAAGATCAAGAAGTTGCTCTCGACTGTAGATAAGAAGACTCTAGTTGTCTGTCTTATTTCAGGTGGAGGTTCAGCCATCCTACCTTCACCGCAGAGGGGAATAAGCCTGGAAGAGAAGCAGCAGACCACAAGCCTCTTGCTGAAATCCGGAGCCACCATCGACGAAATCAACGTCATAAGAAAACACATCTCTGCAATTAAAGGAGGACGCTTAGCTGCTATGGCTTACCCCGCAACTCTCCTCTGCCTACTACTCTCAGACGTCGTAGGAGACCCACTTCCAACAATCGCTTCAGGCCCAACAGTCCCAGACCCAAGCACATTCCAAGACTCGATTGAGGTTCTCAAGAGATACGACATCTGGCAAGAAGTCCCTGAAACAGTTCGAAGATACTTAACTGGTGGAGTAGAGGGAATAAATCCTGAAAGCCCAAAGCCAGGAGACCCCTGCTTCTCAAAGGTCCATAACATCATCCTTGGAAATAACAGAGTTGCGCTGGAAGCCGCTGAAAAGAAGGCTGTAGAACTCGGTCTCAACCATCTCATTATCTCATCATATATTGAGGGGGAAGCCCGCCACATCGGAACCGTCTTCGCTGCCATAGCCAAGGAAATAAATACCGCAGATAGACCTCTAGCCAGGTCGGGAATAGTACTGGCAGGTGGAGAGACCACTGTCACTGTCTCAGGCTCCGGAAAGGGCGGGCGGAATCAGGAGATCGCTCTAAGTGCATCTCTCCGACTTGATAACTTACGAGGAGTAGCCTTAGCTTCAATCGGTACTGACGGATTAGACGGCTCTAGCGACGCTGCCGGAGCCATAATCGATGGGTCAACTCTGAAGCGTGCACTAGAAGCTGGAATAGACCCGAGGAGATACTTAGGAGAAAATGATTCCTACCATTTCTTTAAAGCGCTTAATGACACCATTCTCACAGGCCCCACTGGAACTAACGTGAACGATATAATTGTGCTAGTAAACCTCAAGGGAGGGAAGAAAAGGATAATCGAATAGGAAATTATCATATTCCCATTGAAGCAAACTATAATCTGTTAGATCCAAGCTAAATAAGATAGGAAGGCTGGGGAAATAGGCTATACCACTAATACCTAAGGTTACTCCCAACTATGATAAGGAGAACAGACCGGTGATGACTACGAATGATTAGAGAATAATTCTATTAATATTCAAATTTTCAAGGAGTATTCCTCTATCTCTACTCGCTAGAACCAGATGCTCAACTGCTAAAGGATCCATTCTCATGATCCCTGCAGCTACCATGTCCACTCCAAGGGTGTCTGTTGAGACTAGAATCTGGCTTCCTGCGTCAACCACGTTCAAGTTGGGCTTAGCAGTCTGATAGACATCAGCGATCACTCTATCAACACCTAGCGGGTGGAGAGAAGCGTATTTCGAGCTTGTTGCAATGAGTCCGAAGAGATTCTTCATAGCGCAGGTGAGTAGCGTGGTACCATGTCTGCCAATGCCTGGAACATTGATTAAGACGTCAGCTTCCAAGACGGTTGAGGGAAGAGGAACTTCTACCATTGCATGAGGTTGGGGTACACGTTTCTTAACTACAGAGTCTTTCATAAGGTTCCTAGCCTCCACACCATGTCTTTTGGCGAGGTCTGTTATACCAAGTCGCCGGAATCTATCTTCAGGAGAATTCATTGTACTATTCGTCTCACCAATGATTATCGATTCTGCGTAGGGCTCAAACGTCTCTACAATCTTCTCCAACAACTTTATGTCCGGAGGATACATGCCACACACGTTAGGCTTAATGAGGAGCATCTTAACCTTCTTTGGACAGTACTCAGCTAAGTGAATTAGCTCATGTAGATCTCGAATAGCCTTTGCCTTACTGGAAGAAATAACCGATATCTGTATCTTATTATTTAACACTCTAATCAGCCACCTTGAAAGAGGACTAGATTATCCTTTGCTGTTTCCATCAAACCCATTCCTGTAAATAATAAGGAAAGATTAATGTAAAAGGGTATTCTCTCCATGAAGTGTGTAATGAAGAAAATGAGATGTGGGGGTGAAATTGATGACTATTATTGTCTACTCGACTTCTACCTGTCCATATTGTGACATGGTGAAGAGATTCTTAAAACAGAATAAGATTCTCTATGAAGACATCAACGTTGGAGAGAACAGAGCCGCTGCTATGGAAATGGTGAAGAAATCTGGTCAAATGGGTGTCCCAGTCCTCGATATCAACGGGACGATAATCGTAGGCTTCGACGTTGAAGCCATAAAGAAAGCCTTGAAACTAGAGTAGTTATAAGAAGCACACTAGGTTACATCAATGCTCTAGGTTTATAATTGATTAGATGAAAAGTCGAAGATCATAAACACTCGGGTGAAGAACCCTCTTTTCCCAGTACTTAAATGTTAGTATCGATCTTTCGACGTCTTGGAGGTAACTCGTTATGATATATTTCGAAGATGTGTTAATTGGTTTCCATTAAATCTAGAAATTGAAACTACATGTTGAGTGTAGGAAGGCGTGTAAGCAGAAATCAATTACTACTCTTTCAAGATACAAAATAATTCAAAGTGACTTCTGATAAAAATAAGCTAGAAAAAAAGAGATTGAATATTTTATTCTAGGATTTTCTTAGCTTCTTCTACTGAGGCACCTTCGTGGACGATCATCATTATGGCTTTGACGATCTTGTCTGGATTGGGATGAGTAGTGACATTTCTGCCAAAAGCTCCTCCGGCACCGCCGCCATCTATGACACTCTTAATCCTCTTTAGGCACTCGTCATCAGATATCCTTTCACCACCTAAGACAGTGACTGGGACAGGGCATGCTTTTACTATCTCCTTGAAGGTCTCAGGACTATTGCTGTATTCTGTCTTTATGAAGTCTGCGCCAAAAGACGCTCCAGCTAAACATGTCTGTAAGAGAATCTTTGGGTCGGTTATGTTTTTGCCGCCTTCAGCACGAGTCGCGGTCATAGGCACAGGCTCATAGTAGAAGGGTATCTCAGCCTCATCACACTTCGCAGCAAACCTCTGCACATCAGCCCTAGGAAGCTTATCAATCGGACCGAAGTAACTCCACTTTACGGCTACAGCGCCCATCTTAACAGCCAAGTCAACGTACTGTGGTTCAAGCGGTACTGTCAAGATTATCGGTATCTTACCTGCAACAGCCTTGTAATAATTCTTCAAAATCCCTGGAACAGTCATGAGAACATGCCCAGGTTTACCTCCACCACCAGCTATTATGAGTTTAGCAACTTCTCCCCAATCTCTTCCTGGTCTTATACTTTCATGAGGACTAACTAGGGTTTTCCCATCGTCAGCGAAGATCTGCGCCATTCTCATTTCTTTACCTATACTAACCATTTTTAGTCACAAAAAAACAAAGAATTAACACTAAAATATTTAAAGCTTTAACGAATACACTATTATACCAAGAATGAGCGGATAACATATGCTTTTTACTATAATCATGTTTAACCGAGATATTATCAAAAAATAGTCAACTAGAAAAAAGGACTGAAGAAAATAAAGGATAGTTTAGTAGGCGCTCCACTCCTTGGTAAAGACTGGCTCCAGACTCTCAGAAACTTTCTTAAAGAGAGCATAAGGCTTCTCATACTTCACCCTTTCAGCGCTTGGGTTAGTAACATCCTTAAAGTCCACATCCACGTGTTTAGCAGCCTCTGTGAAGTCAGGATAGACTTTAAGACCCACAGAGATCATACAGGCCAGATTAAGCGTTGCAGCCTCCTCCTCAGTAAGCGTATACACGGGGTAGCCAAAGATATCTGCTACAATCTGCTTCCATACGCGACTTTTTGTTCCACCACCAAACATAACCAATTTATCAATCTTCACTTCTTTCCCCCCACGCCCAACGTCATAGATGAGTTTAAGATGAAATATTATGCCCTCAAGAACAGATCTGTAGAAGTGCTCACGACGATGACCAAGAGAAAGCCCAAATAGCACTCCTCTAGCAAAGTCATTGTAAGGTCTGCGCTCTCCCATCATATGCGGGAGAAAGATTAAGCCCTCTGAACCTGGTTCCACCTTGCTTGCTTCCTCATCTAATAGCTGATATGGACTCCCATCCATCCTCTCAGCTACCTCCTTCTCAAATATCCCAAACTGCTCTTTGTACCACTTAATTAAGCCCCCCCCACTGGCACTCATATAGCCACCCTGGAAGGGAGGTGGCTCAGCAGGAGGTGCTCCAGGGTATCCAACACGGAGACTGAAATGACTTACACCAGGAGCCGTTCCCAAATATAATATGATATAGTCATCTTCTGGCTTGATCTTCCCCTTGTTTGCCAAAGAAATAAGGATTGGCGTAATAGGACCATTGAATGGTCCTACTATGACAGGGGTTCCTTCACTTAAGCCAGTCTCCAATGATGCCGTTTTTGTAACATAGCCTACGATTTCCTCTGTAGAATGAATCTCAGGTATCTTCTCCCTTGGGAAACCTATATAATCGATGAGTTTCCACTGCCATTTGTTAGTATCTCTTTCAACCAGCTGGGTACTTATAGCGCCTCTAGAGTCAGTGGTGAAATCCATTGTCATCTTCGTCCTCAAGAAGTCCTTGGGAATCAGCAACTTGTAGGCTTTATTGAAGACTTCTGGGAGGTTTCTTTTTACCCAGAAAAGTTTAGCTGCTGCGTAGTGAGCTGAAACAATAGGACCCATAGAACTGACGAAACCAGCGGCATTCAGTTCATCGGCCTCTGCGACGGCTCTAAGGTCGGGCCAGATAAGACAGTTATAGAGAGGGTTGCATTGCGCATCGACGAATACTGGTCCATGTCCTTGCGATGTAATCCCTATACCCATGATCTCTTCAGGACTTACTTTCTCTAAATCTTTTTTCACGCATCGAATTGTAGATGCCCACCATTCGCTTGGAATCTGCTCGGCCCAATTAGGTTTAGGGTAAACAGTGTGCGTCTCGTCAGAAGTTTTAACGACTGGTCTAAATTCCTTGTCGTACACTATGGCTTTTAAAGCAGATGTTCCGCAGTCAATTGCCAGAAAATACTTTTTTTCCAATGTAAAACCTCATTTCATAAAGACTGAAAAGAAAGAATGTGGGAGAAAACCTCTCCCATATAACTTAATAGACAACAACTCCCTTTAGGTAGCTTTCCAACTTGTTCTCGGATATTAGCCGAAACGCTTCAGGCAGTTCCTCCAGCTTAAACTTGTGTGTTATAAGCCTATTCACAAGTATCTTTCCTGAGGCAATAAGCCCCATAGCCAGTCTGCCTCTTGGAGGACCTCCACTACAGCCTACAAGGGCTCTATCACCATAGTGGATTAGGTTGGGGTTGAATGTGACTGTTGTGTCAAGGGTTGCTCCTCCGAAGAGGACTGCCCTGCCGTTTCTCCCGAGAACGTTGAGTCCCTGAAGTATCGCAGGTGGAACGCCAACTGTTATGATTGCGCCGTCAGCCATCTTGCCATTCGTTATCTTCTTTATCGTATCTACAGCATCTTCTTTTGCTGTGTTTATGACGTAGTCTGCTCCAAACTTTTTAGCTATCTCTAGACGCCAGTCCACAAGCTCGGTGACGATTACCGTCGCTCCTATTAATTTTCCAATCATCACTTGAGTGAGTCCCATCTGTCCGCCACCGATTATCACTAGAGATTTTCCCAGACCACTTTGCGCCTGATCGATAACAGCATGCATGCAAATCTCAATGTTCTCTAAGAAGGTGCCTTCTTCATAGGAGACGTCCTTTGGAACTTCAACGACCATGTCTTCTATAGGTCTTCCCCAACTTGCCAGCCTCTGTAAACTCATCAGATTGTACTCAGCATAGCCGCCCCATCCTGAACCACGCACTCTCATTCCGACTTTTGGGTATGATATACTCTCACCTACCTCGACGACATCTCCAGTCCACTCGTGCCCCATGTTCATTGGCAGGTGTAGTAATGGGCTTCCCAACTCTCCCAGTGTGTACTTTCTTAAATCGGTTGGACATATAGCACATGCTCTTAACTTTACTAAAATATCACTTGGACCGCATGTAGGTTTTGGCGAGTCAACTACTCTCAGATCTTTCGTGTTATACAATATTACCTCTTTCATGATTCCACACCTTAATGGAATTAGAATCTCATTTAACATATATTTAACATAGTAACCGCCTTGAATTGAAGAAAGAGAGGACATACTCTATATCTAGGTGGCTTCAATAATGTGGAATATCCTATCTATGATATTCTACTAAAGAAAACTGTTTTTTCTCACGAAATATTTTTAGAAGGGAATAGAGAGTATAGTTTGAGAAAGTCATGAGTAACCGAAACGAAGACAATAAAGCAGATAGTTCTCTTTTCCGACATAAACTCGATAAAGCAGCTAGATTCGGAGAAGTCTACGAGATTGTAAAGGAGACGGTGAGACATTCCCTTGGAAAACACAGAGTTGGAATGATGCTCTACTTGGATGATCTACCTCTTCAAGTGGGTGCCTACCACCCAGTCGGCACAAACAGCATCATCATGAATAGAGCGCTCCTACGTATAGTAGAAGCAACCGTTAGTTCCAAGCAGCTAGTCAACGCCTTCGTCTATACGATACTATTACACGAGTACATCCATTCCATAGGGTACTTGCAGGAGGAGACCGTTAGAAGACTAGTCCAAAAGGTTTCATTGGACTGCTTTGGAGAAGATCATCCAGCCTCAAGATTATCCAGAATGGGCCCTTGGTCTCTCTTAAGAGGAGTACCACTGAAAGATACTGAAGCACCTCAGCGCGTAATGGAAATCGTTAAGGACTTCGAGAGATCTAACCAGAGTTACATCAGCTAAATCTCGAACTCTTCCTAGAAGAAAAGCCAGAGGCAGCACTCTCACTATCCCTTTGTTTGTAGAGCATTTAGCACCACCGCGCGCGTTTCAGAAGAATGTAGGAGGACGAAAGAAACCGCGACGTGTAGATTATGAATCGGCTTTGAAATGGGAGAATTCAGACTATCTTAAATATTCCTTAGTCTATCTTGTGTCTTCTGAAGGAAAATGCCTAGAATCGCTATTCAGGTTTTTGCGAGTCTGCGAGAAATCCTCGGGTTCAACCGATTAGAATTTGAAACTCCAGCTACAACCGTGGCTCAACTGATAGACTTCATCTCAGTCAAGTATAAGCCAGAATTTAGCGAACGCTTAATCGAATCTAAGACAACCCATCTGAAAAAATATCATAAGATACTAGTCAATGGCCGTGACATAGAATTCTTGGAAAACCTTGACACCCGACTTAAAGATGGTGATGAAGTTGTCTTCTTTCCGCCTGCAGGAGGCGGCTGAAACAATCTGTAAATTGAGCTTTTCTAATTTTTCTTGAGTTGCAAAGAAAACAGCGTGTAAATTAAGTAATCCACTTGGAAAAAAAGCGAAATTCAAATTATTACAAACGCCTGGAAGAATTATATCAATTTTTACTGATTATGGAGAGACAATTAGACTTTCATGGAAGCCCGAAATTTCGATTTTAGGTTGATTGTTGTTTTAGCTTAGAGATTAGGAAAAACCAATTAGATCAAAAGTATATTGTCGATTATAGATAAACTATGGGTTATTAATTTGTTCTTATAGAATAACTGCCAATCAATCTTCTTGATTGTCTACTTAAAGGCTTAAATATTTTTTAGGCTTTCAGTTTATCGGTGATGTATAATTGAGTAATGTTGGAAAAGAAGTTAGATTGGCAGAACTCTTGGGTAAAGAGGGTAAAGTTCTTGTAATTCCTCATGAGAGTATTCGACCTCCTCACCATTGGGACGTTGCAGCTAAAGCTGTTATTGCTGGTGGTGCTGATATCCTTATGACAACACCAGGACTCTTGATGACTTTTTACAAATCGGTTGCTGGAAAAATACCCTTAGTTGCAACCATTCCTGATGATCCTTCATACGTGGATTTGGCTGCCAAGATGGGTTTTCTTGGCGTGAAGACGACTTACTTCGGTCCTATGACGCAGCTTCCAAGAGATGCTATGATGAAAGTTTCTATCAGATGTGCGGAGCTTGGAATAGTATGGTATCCTGAAATCGTAGCCATGACAGCACCGCGTGATCAGAAGGGTGAACGAATATTTGACCCGAAAATCCTTATACAAGTATGTAACACCGCGGCTTCTCTAGGCGCTGACCTAATAAAAACGGAGTATAGCGGAAGTACTGAAACTTACAAAGAAGTATGCAAGGAATCGCCTCTACCAGTAACTATCTTAGGTGGAGAACGAATATCAGACGAAGAATGCTTGAAGAGGATTAAAGGTGCAATGGATGCAGGTGCTATTGGAGGAGCTTTTAGCCGAAATACGGTGACTCATCCCAATCCAGAAAAGATCGTCAAGGCCATTCAAAAGATAATTCATAAAGGTGCTTCTGTAGCAGAAGCTATGAAGGAACTTGAGTAAAAATCCCTCCAACATTTTTTTATTTTTTTCGATTCAGACCTCTCAATTAGAGGCTAAACATTTTCAACGATCCTATTAGTTCGTCCTTATATTAATCCTCAACAAACTCGGAACAACACAGTATTCACTTACATTATAAATAAAAAAGTTCTAAATCAGCTTATATTCTGTTTCTCTATACCTTTTATGTTTATGTTTCTTTGGTTTTGGTATGAAGTTTTCCAAGTAGGCTTATATCGACTTTTATTTATAATAGAGAATTGTAGGAGATTATTAAATTGGTGAAAATCTTAGTCGTTACTGATCCAACCTCTCAACCGTTGTGGGAAGAAGATTTCAAGAAATGTCTAGGAAATCTGTATGCGTCTCAGCAGATTCGGTACATAAACCCGCGTCTAGATGGACCTACAGCTATACGAACACAAACACAGGTAGTTCAGGGGGTGCGAGAAGCACGTGGAGACCCTGAGCAGCTTAAAAACGAAATGGGCGACACTGAAGTCTTGGTAGTCGAGTTCGCGCCAGTAACCGAAGCCGTAATCAACTCAGGTAAAGGACTGAAGCTCGTCGCCTCCACTAGGGGTGGACCTGTTAATGTGGACGTGAAAGCAGCGGCTAAAAAAAACATACTTGTAACGCACACACAGGGCAGGCTTGCTCAACCCGTTTCTGATCATGCTATGGGTCTTATATTAGCAGAGGCTAGAAATATTGCAAGGTCGTATGCTGCTATTAGAGATGGGACATTCTTTAGCGACCCTAATATTCGCGCAAAGTGGCATAGGATTCCCGAGATGGAAGGGAAGACTTTGGGGATAGTTGGTTTTGGCAATGTTGGAAGAGAAGTGGCTAAGAGAGCAGCGGGCTTTGGGATGAACATTATTGCATATGATCCCTACGTTAAGGAAGAGGATGGGAAGAAACTTGGAGTAAAGATGGTCAGCTTGGAAGATCTGATGAAAGAGTCAGACTTCGTCACAGTCCACGCACGTGAAGCTCCTGAGACATTCCACCTGATTAACAAAGATCGAATTAATTTGATGAAGCCAACGGCTTACGTTATCAACACCTCAAGAGGATCAATCATCGACGAGAAAGCCCTTTATGAGGCTGCGAAAGATGGAAAGATCACAGGTGTTGCGCTTGATGTTTATGAAGATGAACCCCTGAAGGCGAGTAATCCGCTAATAAAGCTTGAGAATGTCACTCTTACTCCTCATACCGCAGGCGGATCTGATAGGGCGAGAGAGAGAAGCATTCTTCTAACAACTATTATAGTGTCAAAATACGTGAGAGGAGAAAAGCTCACGCCTATGGACATCATTGATCCTGAGAAGGCCTTGACAGATTAGACTGGTGAGAGTCTATGTATCTCCTAGGGCTTGATATAGGAACATCAGGCTGCAAATCCTTTCTTTACAGCCCAGAAGGAGAGATAATCTCTTCGTCTTATCATGAGTACACAATTCGCCATCCGAAGCCCACTTGGTCAGAGCTGGAACCAACCGAAGTGTTAAGTCACATATTAGCCACGATTAGAGAGAGCGTCGGCAAAGCTAAGATAGACCCAAAGGAAGTTCAAGCCATCAGCATTTCAGCTCTTGGCGACGAGATAATGCCCGTTGACAAGAATTTGAACTTCTGTTATCCCACGCTCCTCCTCTATGATCAACGAGCAGCAAAGCAGATGGTAGAGATTCCTGAAAAGATAGGGACTTCAAAACTTGAAGAGATAACAGGTAGTCCTCGCGCTAGGTTCATAATAAGCAATATCATGTGGCTTAAAGAAGAGATGCCTGAAGTATACAAGAAGGCTGCCAAGCTCATAGGCTGGCATGAATATGTAGTATGGAAGCTCTGTGGGAAACCTGTAATTGACCCCAGTCTTGCACAAGCCACGGGCGTATTTGACAGAAGAAGCTACAGGTGGTCAAACGAAGTCTTAGATGTCTTGGGGCTTGATGCTGACCTTATGCCTGAAATTCAACTCGCTGGAACCGCAGTTGGAGAAGTCACATCGGAAGCTTCAAAGGAAACAGGGCTCACCAGAGGAACTGCAGTCGTCGTTGGAGCTCATGACACCCCGGATTGTTCTGCTCTGGGAGCAGGCGTTGTATACGAAAATCTCGCTATGGATCTGACGGGGACATTTGAGAATGTCACAACTGTTGTACCGAAAGACACTAAAGAGCAGGTAAGGACACTTTGCTGGGGAATCAATAAGACTAGTAGCATATATATCTCAGGTGTCGGCGGATTATCTAGTTCTGGTAGTGTCTTCAAATGGTATAAAGACACATTTTCCCAGGATGAAATTGCAGAAGCCAGTCAAACTGGAAGAGACGTCTACGACATACTCACAGCAAAAGCTGCCCAATCTCCACCAGGCTCAAACAACCTACTTGTAATACCAGACTTTACCGGTAGAAATACTAGAGGAGCCATAATCGGACTAACTCTTGGTCACAGAAAGAATGACATCATCCGAGCGTTTCTTGAAGGAATAACATTTCAGATAAGAATCGGACTTGAGAATGCGGGAGAGAGAGCTGCCAGAATTACTGAGATTAGAGCGGTAGGCGGAGGAGGAAAATCGCCTTTCTGGGTACAATTGAAGGCAGACATATACAAGAAGAAAATGGTAACCCCAGCAGTTCTGGAAGCAGGCTCCCTTGGAGCAGCCATCTTGGCTGGAATAGGGGTGGGTGTATTTAAAGATGCATTTGATGGTGTGAATAGAACTTACAAGCAGAAGACCGCATACTATCCCAACGAGGAAACATCTAAAATTTATGACAGGCACTTTAAAGCATATAAGAGACTCAGACAAGCTATGGATCCTGCATTCAAAGACGTAATCACAATCTGACTATTTTTCATTCTTTTTTAGGGATAGCAAGAGATACAAATATTTAACATAAGTATTCTAATGTACACGTTTTAGAAAACTCAACTACTCAAAAAGATTGTATTATTCTTAAATATTGAAGGATATTTGAATCATCTAGGTTTTGCTAGTTTTAGGAGTCTGATCACTTCTTCATCACTTACCTGGCTAAAGTCCTCGTAGAATTGACCTATTGCAAAGAATGGTTCGAAGACGACGGGGCAAACAAGTTTATCCACTTCCTTACTCAACTCTTTAACGGTGTCTGGAGGAGCTACTGGAATGGCTACTATTATGAATAATGGATTTTGTTTCCTGACAGACCGGATAGCCGCTTTCATAGTGGCTCCTGTGGCTATTCCATCATCTACGAGTATTATCGTCTTGTTCTTCAAGTCTGGTAGCGGTGAATCGCTCCTGTAAGCTTTAGTTCTCCGCTTTATCTCTTGAATCTGATTTGCCTTCTCCAGTTCAATGAAGTCTTTAGCGATGCCAAGATCTTCTACGAGTCGTTGGTTGAGGATAGTTGTTCCATCCTCGGTTACGGCTCCTATCGCTAGTTCAGGGTTTCCTGGAGCGCCCATCTTCCTCGGGATTATCAAATCAAGTGGCGCATTCAGAGCTTTAGCTATCTCGTAGGCTACAACTACACCGCCCCTAGGAATCGCTAGGATCATAGGATTCTTCCAGCGATATTCTAGGAGTTCACTAACGAGTTTCTTCGCAGCTTCTTCTCGATTCCTAAACCTTGCTTGGAACAATCACAAGCACTCCTATCTTAAATCTTAGGGACTATGGTTTTGGTTGTTGTGGTAAAAGTATCTCCACCTATATGAAGTACTGGCTTCACCTTTTTTAAGTCAAATACCTCCGTAAATACGCCTTGGTCTGCCGATGCCTTTATGACGTTTCCTACGAATATTGTGTGATCGCCTGTTTCGAGTTGTTGACTGAGTTTACACTCCAAATGAGCTATGCACTCCTTGATAAGAGGCGCTCTCACTAACTGCGCTGGGATTGGCGTCAGCCTGGCCATCTTGAATTTGTCAATATCTTGTCCTGACGTTCTTCCACAGGTGAGGACTTCCTTAACAATATCGATGGTTGGGATGTTAATTACGAATTCCCCTGATTCTATGATGAGCCTATAGGAATATCTCTTTGATGATATGCAAACTGCTACCATAGGAGGTTGGTAACTGGTCGGCATACTATCCTCACAGGTGATAATGTTGGGCTTTCCATCCTTTCCAACGCAAGTGACGAGGACAGTGTTCCTAGGATATAGAAAGCCGCGGCACCGAGATAATTCAACATCAACTTTTTCAACCATTCTTACTCATCTTCGAAATCGTATTCTACTCTCCAGTTCCATAGGAGAATGCCACTCTCAACTGAGAATGAGTACTATTAGAAAATTAAAGATAGTGGTTAAAAATAATTGGAAGAGAGCAAAAA
>JAUPKU010000018.1 GCA_030837285.1 Thermoproteota archaeon
AATTAAAGCTCAAAGGAAAGATTTTAAAGAGGATAAAAGGCGAAGACATTTACTGAGGATGCGGCTTCACAAGTTTAGCCTTATCTCGGGTTCTGTCAGTTGATGGAATTCACCTGCCTCTTTTATAGCCAATTCCCTTGCATATTATGGTTGCCTGTTTACCTACTTCACCTGAAATTTGAAATTTAGCCTTGGCTATCTGCTCGGCGACATGGACACACGTGGTTGTATGAAGCGTCAGTTTACTTACATTAATCTCTGAGACTCCGTCAGCCAAAGCCATGTAGACTATCAGTTGGTCTCCTAAGTGCTCGTCTACAGGACAGCCTGTCTTCAATTGCTCTATGAGTCCATTGGCAGCTTCGTAGCCGACTCTCTCAGCTGGTTTGTTGGTTCTTCCAAGGTTATCGCTACCTATCATGGCTCCAGAAGCAAATTCGGCAAAGAGGATTATACCACATCCGGGATCAATTGCACAGCGGTTACTGCCTGGTTGAAGGTTCTCCCGCTCGATGGTTACAAGGGGGTATCCCGCATCTTGCAAGGTTTTGGTAGCACTCTTTGCCATTCTGTCAACTATGTGGTATGGAAGTCTGCTACTATATGCTAGACCTCTGATTCTAGTGACTTTTCCAGACTCCTTGAGAATTATTGGGTTGAGTTTCTCAATTGGGGTTGCGTCTGCTCTGACTATTCCTCCACCTCTTGGGTAGAAACCTCTCTTCTCAAGTTCGATAGAGCCTTTATAACCCATCTTTTTAACGGTTGGAAGGAGGATTTCTTGAATGTAATCTACTGTAGGAGCCCAAGGATTATTTGTTCCTCCTCTGATCTCTGTTTGAAAAGGTTTAGAGGCGAAGGTCATAGTTGGCATCAGACTTTGAAGAATGAGCGATGTGCTAGCGGCTGTTCCGGTGTCAAAGAGGAATTTTCCTCCCTTTGCCCTATTGGGCGAGAATTCAATCTCTGACGATCCTATTTCAAGACCTTTTACTTCAGCATTTGTGATCTGTGCTACAGCCCTTACGGCTGTCTCATGCTGAGGTCTTAGTCCCGGAGATGGTCGCTTCGCTCGTATGTCATAGATTCTTATCGGCCTATCTATCACAGCGGAGAGTGCTACGCCAATCCTTAGAATTTGTCCGCCTCCTTCTCCCCAAGAACCATCCACTTCTAGTGTCAAGACCAATCCCAATCATTTCTGTCACTTCAGTTATAATAGCTTTTAAGATAGATACCTGATTCTAAGATTGGGTTGCCGACTATGACATTGGATTCTTTTTTTGCCTGTTCCAGGCTGTCTCTCCAGTCTTCAAATTTCTGATCTCAATGATTCTGTGGAATGGGATTACGACTTCTCCCTCTTCTGGAGTCTCATAGGTGAACCATGATGATTTAACTTCCTTTATCGCCGCGCAGGGGAGGTTTTTTCTATCCATGTAAACACCCCTGTGAATGAAAATAACCTCATAGTCAGCTCTGTTCTCTCTTGGATCCCAAAAGATTCTATTTAAGAAGTCTCGGATGATCATTGGATATCAGTACTTCGGAGTAGTCGATACGCTGAATAATTGGTTTCTAATCCTTTAATAGTTAGTTCTACCATTCCTTTTCAGGAGGACTCTGAGATGGGTGAGATGTATCTTCCCGGTGCAACAACAATAGGCGTGGCCTGTAAGAATGCGGTAATATTAGCTTCTGAAAAGAGAGTTTCATACGGCTATATGATTATGAGCAAGACTGGCAAGAAGGTATTCAGAGTAACTGACCAGATTGGCGCTGCATGTGCCGGTATAATGGCTGACATGCAGATTTTAATTCGCCAGATGGAAGCTTACTCGAAACTTTACGAGCTTGATCATAGCAGGCGAATCTCAGTTAGGGCTGCTGCTAAATTCATTTCGAATATTCTCTTCCAGAGAAGGTACTTCCCGTACATTACTCAGACAATCGTCGGCGGTGTTGATGATGAAGGATCAACCATCTACATCCTTGATCCCCTTGGATCAGTCATCCCCGACAAGTTCGCAGCTGTTGGGTCAGGAGCAGAGATTGCCATCGGAGTTCTTGAAGCAGCATACAAGGATGACTGCGATCTTGAGGAGGGGAAAGTTCTCGTCATAAGAGCGATGAAGTCAGCTCTAGCCCGAGACTCTGCAAGCGGAAATGGTGTAGATCTTCTACTAATAACGCCTGATGGCATTAAGGAGGAAAGCCTGGCTTTTTAAACTTCCCACTCCTATTTGCATTATATTTTTTTTGTTAAACAGCTTTTTAAGTGAGTTTCCTCGATTGATTCTGGGGATAATTGATTATGAAGCTCAGACTCTTTACATTGCCAAAGTGTCCGAAATGTCCTGCGGCGAAGGAGCTGGTTAATCTTATTCAGAAAGAGCGAAGCGACCTAACTGTGGAGATCCTCGACATGTCACAACCGGAGAATATGACTACCGCTCTGATGCTGCAAATAGCATCAACACCCTCATTCGCAATTGATGATACTGCGATCTTCGTCGGCGATGTTCCGTCATTCGATGAGCTGAATAAAAAGCTAGATGAGTACAAGCATAGGTTAGAGCCTTAATCTCTGTAAAGTACTGTCGCTCTCATAGGAGTTTCTTTTGGGCGGATCTGCTTTGCAAGAAAGTCAAGTTCTGCCAGAAGAATTGAAGAGGGTTTTACGTAGGGAGAGGTACCAGCTTGTAGGTGAGCATTCAGCTGTAAAGAAGTGCAGATGGCTTCACAACAGTCTACTGGGCGGCGAAGCCTGTTATAAGAACAAATTCTATGGTATTAACAGTTGGCGTTGCCTCCAGATGACACCTTCTGTTGCTCATTGTACTCTCCGTTGCAGGTTCTGTTGGAGGGTCCAGTCAGAAGATATACATTTGCCTTTTAACGAGACAGCTATGGACGCGTGGGATGATCCCTCTTCAATTGTAGAAGGTGCAATAGAAGCTCAGAAAAGAATTCTCAGCGGTTACAAGGCTCATGCCTTAGTAAGTTCCGAGCGCTATTCTGAGGCTATAGAGCCGAAGCATGCAGCAATCAGCTTAGCAGGGGAACCCGCTCTTTATCCTGACTTGAATGGCTTGGTGCGTGAGTTTCATAGTAGAGATTTCACAACATTCATTGTAACTAATGGAACTGTTCCAGAAAGAATTGAGAAGCTCGAGAGAGAGCCTACTCAATTTTATGTCTCCGTCTGTGCATCCAGCGAAGCATCTTTTCTAAAAGTTTGTAAACCTCAAATAGCTGGAGCTTGGCAAAAGCTAAATAAGACGCTTGACCTGCTCTCAAGTCTGAGTTGTCCAACGGTTATGAGGTTGACTCTGGCGAGGGATGTGAATCTGAGTGATGCTGAAGGATACGCCAAACTCATTGAAAAGGCGAATCCAACCTATGTAGAGCCCAAGGCTTATGTGTACGTGGGTATGTCTAGACTCCGTCTAAGATTTGAGAATATGCCAACACATAAAGAAATCAGAGAGTTTGGTGAAAGACTTTGTACGTTAACTGGTTATCAAATGATTGATGAATCAAAGTCAAGTAGAGTAGTTCTCTTGAGCAGACTTAAAAAGGCGATAAGACTCATTTGAGTGGTGAAGTAGACTTCCATCAAGATTGTTTTTATAAAAATGAGTAAAGTAGCTCTACTAAACCTGGGCTATAAGAAAATGATCGAGTACGTATCGCTCCTAACTTCTGCGTGTTGTACACAAGGAAAGTCTCGAAGTAAAAGCTATATGTTTCTATTTATTAACTCTGTTTGCTTATTCGAAACTACAAATCACTTTTACGTTCTGCAGTAATTAGCTTATTACTTACTATTTTTGGAGTGTAACTTTATCTATGTCGACGAAAACTGTGATTGCTGCATTAGCGACGATTATTTCATCTGATATATCTTCAAAATAGGAGTCGATGTGTCCTTTTGCAATCATTCCTCCTTTAACAATGTATATCTTGTTTTCGTTTGAAAGGAGAGTCTTCTGAATTTCTTTAGCGTCCACTTCTTCGGGATTTGGACATGATACTAAAACTTCGAGGAAGATGTCGTCATGACCAGTAAGATTGAAGAGTTCTTTGAGGCCAACTCCTATGCAGAGCTTGCTCATAGCGTCTCTAACTGCCTTTATGCATGCGTTTGTCATGTCTTGTCCGTGAATTTCCGTTCCCATTCCCAACTCTACAACATAACGTTTCATGTTCATTTTTAATCCTTCAATTGTTAACTTCCCTTATATGCGTCGTTATTTCATTAATCTTTTGTAAAACTGTTCTCACCGATAAGGAAATTAAAAATTAGTATTTTATCCACATTTGCGATTTGGTACAAATAGTCTCTTCTTTTGATAATCGATACTTCTCAGTTTGAGAAAAGGGCGCACACGAATCTTTTCAGGCTTCTCTCCAATTTGCTTCAATGAATCTTCTACTTTCAGCTAATTCTGATGCAGGATCTTTTCCCAAACCCACTTCAATGCAAATTTCTCCATCATAACCTATGATCTTTAAAGCTCTGAAGATAGCTTTAAAATCCAATTTTCCCCTTCCGGGTAGTACTGTTGATATAGATTCTGTCAAAGGATTAATACCTAGAACATCTGCTATATGAACAAGCTTTATCATTCTTCTCGAGGCTTTGATAGCAGCTGGCACGTCGAGGTCTGTATAAGCCATTGCAAATATCTGAGCATTCATCTGGAATGATGGCGAATCGACTGCCTTTATTAAATCAATTATCTGTTTGGTACTATCGCCAACATTCGTTTCATGTCTGCCAAAATGTTCAATCGCTACAATTACTCCTAAATTCTCTGCTTGTTTACTTGCTTCCTTCCAGAATTTTGCTAACAATTTTACTCCATCGTAATAGGGCATGCTCGTAGGCACGCTTCTTACTTGACCTCCACCTAGATTCATGACCTTCGCATCCAAGGTTACAGCTAAATTGAAGAGCTTATTCGCGTAATCGAGATTTCTCTTCCACTCAACAGAAGAGGTTGTGACCATAGGGTACTTGTCTGGCCAGATTGCACCTAGAGAGCTAGCTTTTACACGCAATCCCAGAGTCTCCTTAACCTCTGTGATATTCTCTTGCGTTACGGTTTCAGGATTTATCTTCCATTCGGGAAGTTGGACAGGCAATTCAAGGTACTTAATGCCAGCCTTAGCTGCAATATCTACAGCTTCTGCTGGAACAGAAGTCAATCGACTCAAAATACCTGCATGAACACTGACGATCAATTACAATCACTCATCAATACAAATGAGCTATTCCCTAATAAAATAGTACAACACTCGCGTTGTATTTTTTAAAAGTAAGAAATATGTAAATATTCTTTATTGAAAGTGTTAATCTTGTGGTTAACATGAGTGTTTCTGTGAAGTATTTGGATGGCAAGAAATTTGAAGTTGCATGCAGGGGTCACTCGATTATCGTGGATCAACCGGAATCGGAGGATGGTACTGATAAGGGTATGACGCCCGTTGAACTGTTGAATGCCTCAGTCTCGGCATGTGCTGCCTTCTATGCCTTGCTTTATCTCAAGCGCCGAATTAAAGATCTAAATGATTTGGAGGTTAAGGCTTCTTGGGAATATTCTGAGAATCCCCATAGGATAGGTACATAAATCTAACAATAATTCCTCCGCGTTTACTGACTGAACAGGAGAAAGCTGGTCTTTTAAAGTCAGTAGAACAGTGCACAGTAGAAAATACCCTTAAAAAGGCACCAAAAATACATGTAAAAGTTAAGGGCTAAATCAACCTGGAATCTGTTAAAAAGCTCTAGTGCAAATAGATTTCGCAAGAGTCAAGAAGTAGATCACATTTAAAGAATGAACATCGCCGTATTCTGGAATATAAACAGACTACTTATTTGAGATTAAGATATAACCTCTAAATCTTTCTCACTCTAACCCTTTATATATATAAAAAAGGGGGTTATCATATTGCTGAATGAAATTCTCATCTCTTATCCGCGTCTCATCTCCTATCGAAGTAAGGATTTTTTCCTCTCGTTGAAAGTGGTACTCCCATTATTACACTAGCATCAGGGAGCATCTTCAACCTCATTGCCGCAGTTCCAATCCTGTACATTATGCAGTTATCAACATTTAGATTGCCAGCCATCTTCACAGCCGAACCAAGTGCGATTCCCAGATCAAGCGCCTTAAAGAGGCAAGTAGCCCCGACAAAATCCAACCCAACCTTCTTTTCAGATTTCTCAAACTCTTCACAAAATGTGAATCCACAGGCTCCACAGTTCAAGCCATGTTTTCTTGTTCCTCTCACGCCAACAAGTACTACAGTTTCAGAGTCTCTAACATTTTTCGCATCACGTTTAAAGCCATCTATCTTCCTCTCTTCCGCCATCTTCTCCATTTCGTTTGCTAAAGAGTCCTTTTCAGAATAAGAGATTATTGCCGTAATTAAATCATCAACTCCACCTGTTTTAGGAGCGGTTCTAGCTGAGACAAGCATGAACTTCGAAACCTGCATTATTGCATCTTTCTCACATTCATCACTTCGGATAATAGGCAACTTTTTCACCTCAATCACATCTTAATCAAAATACTAGTCTAAATAATTACTTCATAACAAGCAAGAAGAACTGTAATTTGTTCTTGAAATAAAATTCTATTAATCAACCGATTAAAAATAGAGCTCAAGTCTACAAAGCATGAACAGTTTTTGTCTTATAACTTTCTTTGAACTTTCATCGATATATAATTCAAATTTAGACTTCTCGTAGTACACGTGGCTATGAGATTAAATTTTGTTCCAACCACCCAATTCTCAACTCTGAACTGAACTCATCTACGACTCAAACCATCCTTCGAGCCCGCAGGCTGAGAAGGGCATGCTATACATATTGTGGCTTCCTCGCTTTTGGCGAGAGAGTCAGTAGCGTATGCTTGAATGTTGTTGAAAAAACGAAATCCTATCTGAAAAAATAAAATCAGCTAATTCAGGGTACCATACAAAACTAACCGAAAAATAATAAAAGGTATAAGATGTAAAACACTAAGGTGCTGTATTACTATGTATCTCTTAGCATTGGATATTGGGACGACTGGCTGCCGATCCGTCATTTACACCCATGATGGCATCCCAGTCTCTCTGGCATATGAAGAATATAATCCATCCCAACGATTTCATCCCAAACCCGGCTATGAGGAGATGAATCCTGATGTCTTGTGGGACATTGTTGTTCGAACCATAAGAAAGAGCATTTCAAATGAGAATATCAGATCAAGGGATGTCCAAGCACTGGGAATAACGGGTATTATGGGCGCATGGATGGTCATGGGTAAAAATCATAAATGGTTATACCCCTGTATCTGGACCGGCGACAGTCGAGCCAGAGAGCCAATTGCAAAGATCATGAAGGAATTTGAAGGAATCAAAGACAAAGATGTCTCACCGAGCCGGCTTCGAAGAAGCGCTAGATTAACTTGGTTTCGAAAAACCATGCCAGACTTGTATAGTCAGACACTCAATTTTCTAAACCCGGAGGATTATATAGTTTACAAATTGTGTGGAAGGATAGTCACCGACTATTGTTCTGCCCACTTCATAGGTCCATTTGATCCCTTTAAGAAGAAATGGGATTCTAAGTGCCTGGAAATCGCAGGCATCGATGAAGTTCTAATGCCTGAAACCAAACCCTCCAGCGCCATTGCTGGTGAAGTTGGAAGTGATGTAAGTGAAAAAACGTCTCTTGCTAGAGGGACACCGATTGTTCTGGGAGGATATGATGTGATATGCGGTGCACTGGGTGTAGGCGCAATAGAAGAAGGAATAGCATCGGACGTGACAGGGACCGTGGAACAGACAGCATATACTGTCCCCGAGAATTTTCTCCGAAAGTTGGATAAACTGCCAACAGCTCCACTTTGGGGAGGCTGCCACGTTGCAGAAGATAAGTACTATGTTACCGGAGGCATCGGTCGCTCAAGCGGTCCAATCCTGAGATGGTACAGGGATACTTTCGCGGATGAAGAGCAAAGAGATGCTAAAAAGAAGAATAAAGATGTATATGATATTTTGACAGAGATGGCTTCAAAAGCTGAACCTGGCTCAAAGAAGTTGTTACTATTACCTGATTTTATGTTCAGTAATCATGGTGAGGGAGTTCTAATAGGATTATCATTCGAACATTCGAAGAATGAGATAATAAGAGCTATATTAGAAGGCGCATCCTTCAGAATGAAGGAGTACATTGATCGCAGCGAGGAGTTGGGGTTGAAGACCACCGAACTGAGAGCGCTTGGAGGTGGAGCCAAATCAAGTCTATGGTTGCAGATTAAAGCTGACATCTTTCAGAAGACAGTTATTGCACCAGTTATTACTGAGGCGACCTCTTTAGGAGCCGCGATTCTGGCAGGAATAGGTATAGACGTGTACAAAGATGCTGCTGAAGGAGTCCGACGAGCATATAGGGTAAAGGAAATCCATAAGCCTGATGAAAGAAGATCAAAAGTCTACGAACGATACTATAATATTTATAGGCGTTTGCGACCAACTCTTGAAGGAATATTCAGTGACTTAGCTTCTTTATGAACTGCAATACAATCTCTGTGTGTCTGAGGCTGAGGCTTTTTATTTCAGGCGGATAGGTGGTCAGTTAACTAGCGTTCGCTAAAATATCTCCTAAGCCTTCAATCGTGTTACTTACTGGTTCGAAGATAATTTCCACTGAAAAAAGGTTTTAACTGGGGCGGTAATCGCTTTCTGATCACTTAATTCTACTGAATATCTTGAGTTGTAGAATTCAGTCTTTAAACTAGCGTTGAGATCAGCGCACTCTTGTAATACTTCATAGATTGTAATACTTCAAAACCGTTAAATACTGTGATTGGCTCTTCTTGTCTTGATCGGACATGATTAAAAAAATACTTGTTCCTGTTGATGGATCTGAACATGCAGAAAGAGCATTAGACTCTGCTCTTGACCTCGCACAGAAATATTCTGCGGAAGTCCTTATACTAACCGTGGTTCAATATGGCCCGCTTCCTTCAGAAGGAAGTCCACAATCGATAAACGCATACTTGGAGGCAATAGACGATTTCCACAGAAAAGTATTATCAGATGCTCTGGAAAAGGTAAAAAAAACGATACCTGGTCTGAAAGTTTCAACAAAATCTGATGAAGGATACCCCGCAGACAAGATAATTGAAACGGCTAATGAAGATGAATTCGATTTAATAGTCATGGGAAGGAGAGGTCGAGGCCATCTTAGACACACCTTACTTGGAAGTGTAAGTGACAGAGTCGCAGATCTATCACCCTGTGCACTATTCCTGATCAAGTAACTATGAATATCAGTCTATCAGCCAATAGCCGTTTCTAAGATGATAATCTCAGCCGACAAATACTCTCCAGATAGTAGCCCATGCCTCGTTTAATCACTTATATTTATTTCTCAAACTAATCTTTTTTCTTGATTATCTTGAGTTCGTCCTTATCGCTTATCGTCTTGTACTTGTCAAATAGCTTCTTCCTGTAGAGAAAGCGTTCTATGCAATCTTTTATCTTACCATGGGAAATAATCTCCTCTATTGAGCCCACAGTTATAATGTTTCCCTCAATTTTGACTTCGGTTCCTAATCTCTCTTTGAGGAAATCCTGTAGTTCCCTCGATTCTTTCAAAGCTTCAACATTTATGCCAATCAAATTTAACCCTCCTTCAACGCAGAAATCCAGAACAATATTTAAACATGTAGGTCTATCAAGCTAGCCTCTTTTAGTTCAAAACTATCTTGACTAGAAAATCGATCAATAATTATTGACCCCCTCTCTCCTGATGGTACGTGGTCGCCTATATATTCGCGGGAGAGCTTCTTATTGTGGTTTAGATGGGTAGAATCAAAGTCCCCGCACATTGTCTTTAACGAAAAAGTTGAGTTACTGCTTGGCTCACTCTACAAGAGTAGTCGCGACCGAGAAAAGAGAGATGCATTACATAACATAATTGGGGACGCCTCTGGAGAGCGAGCCGCATTTGTCAATGGAGACTTCTATGACGCGCTTAGCTTCATACTCTTGACATTCGCCGTCTGCGACATCGTTGAGCTAAACCTTCTTGAAAGAAGGCTTAATCTGCAGAGAAGACTTGAAAAACTCGGAAACCGAACTAGATTAGTCATCACTCAGTCCTGCGAGATTTTTAAAAATGTTCGCTCGAAAGAGCATTATTCTCAATATGTTTATGTGCTAAACCATTGAAGCAATCTATAAAAGTCACAAAGAAGGGGAGAGAAGAGTATTCGCTGTGTTATTGTGTAAATTTTGGATGTCTGGGAAATTAAATGGGTGTTTAGGGCTCTTCCATTGTTTCACGCCTGTTTTGGGAGGTTATGAATATGATGATTTTGTTTCTACTTCTGTTGTGGTGAAATTGCAGTCTGTCTTCTTGTTTTCTGTTTTTTCATAAAGTTGACTAGGTAGACTCCTCCTAGTATCAGTGCTGATCCGAATGCAGCTTCCAAGCCGATATTCTCTTCCATGAACCTCCATCCTATTACGAGCGCTATTCCCGGAATGATGAAGCTTGAGCCTGAGAGGGTTGTCGCATCCTCCTGCTTCAACAGGAAGAGCCAGATTGACCATCCTATGGCGAATGAACCTACTGATGAGTAGAGGATTATCCAGAAGTACTCCAGACTCATTGGAAAACTGAATGTATTTGTTACAAGGCAGAAGAGAGCCAGAGGAAATGCGCCAATAGACAGTTGAAAGAAATTGGTGACAAAAGGATCCACTTTCTGGAGAAACCTCTTGTAGTAAATCGTCGCCACAGCCCACAGGAAGGCGCTTGAAATCATAATGAGACTGGAGCTAATAGATAGGGTACCTATTTTTCCAATGAATAATAGGCAGACTCCTGCGAAGCCTATTATGGCACCCAATAACTTTGGAGTTGTCATCTTTTCGCTGAGGAAGGGGATGGCGAGGCAGAAGACAAAGAGAGGCTGCAGGTATGTGAGGACAGCGCCCATGCCGGAGCTCTCACCTACTAGCCCCCACCGCATAAGAGTCATTTGAATGACGTAGATGATTGAGTAGACTAAGAGTCTACTAAAGATACTCTTATCCCTTGGAATCCTCCTTCTAAGTGAGATAAAGACAGGTGAAAGTGAAACAAAGGATATTACATATTGTTGAAAGAGAAGGTTCGCTGGTGTGACAAAGCTCAGTCCAAGCTTCATAACTGACCAGTTTGCCCCCCAGATGAATGCAAGTAGGAGGAATAATAGCCAGTTTCTGTTTCTCAATTATACTCCCAGCGGAATCAGTCTTAAAATGCAGAACTAGTATTAAACCCTGCTATATCAGTTTGGTCACCATTTTGATTAGTGTTCAAGAGAGAGAAAAAGGGAAGCATAGAATATGGAATGATTCTGCGCGTGTAGATGAACAGGAAGAAAGCGTTGTCTTTAGTTATAGGGTGTCCTTGGCGTATTTTGTTGTTTAATCTATAGAGTCTTGGAGGTTTCATCATCGATCTTTACCTCTAAGGCATTACAGTTTTCTTCTACCTGTTCTGGACTTGATGCACCTACTATCGGTGCTGTGACTATGGGGTTTCTGAGAATCCAGGCTATTGCTAGTTGTGACATTGTAACTCCTAGACACTTAGCCACACCCTGAATATTCTCTAGAATAGAGTACTCATTCTTGTCCATCCTTTCAAGCAGTCTAGGATTGAATTCCGCTCTGCTCCCTGCTGGTGGTGGTCGATTCTTTGCATATTTTCCTGTTAGTATCCCGCCTCTTAGAGGCGTATATGTAAGGACGCCCATCATCTCCTGTTGGCAGAATGGAAGAAGCTCATTCTCGATGCCTCTTTGCAATAGATTATAAGGCGGTTGGACTGCAATGAATTTTTCCAAATCAAGTCTCTCACAGACCTCATATGACTTTGCAATCTGCCAAGCTGCAAAATTGGAGCATGCAATGTACCTCACCTTTCCCTCTCGGATTAGGTCATTGAGTGTTAGAAGGCTTTCATCCAAAGGTGTTTCTAAGTCGAAGCGATGGAGGTAATATACGTCTATGTAGTCCGTTTCCAAACTCTTCAGGCTTCGCTTGATCTGATTGAGTATGTGTTTGCGGGAGAGACCAGTTTGGTTTGGTCCTTGGCCAACGTTCATTCCCACTTTCGTCGCGATGATAACATCGTCTCTGCGACCTTTCAAGGCTTTCCCAATTATCTCCTCAGACTTACCGTGGGTATAAATGTCTGCGGTGTCTATGATGTTTATTCCCAAATCAAGTGCTTTTAGTATTATCTTTATAGCTGCTGTCTCATCGATCTGCGCCCCGAAGTTATTAGATCCAAGACATATTCTCGAGACTTTTAGACCTGACTTACCAAGCTGTTTATAATTCATGAATAATAGTATCTTAGCTCAGATATTTTAGCCTGTACTCTAAACAGGTTTATTTGAAGAATGGAAATGTGAGGTTAGCCCTCCTTTTTGAGCGCTGTTGTAGTAGTTATGCAATCACGCTTGCTTAAACCTAAGTTTTGAGCGTAAATAGAGTATCAAATCCTAATGGTTGATTAAAGATGAGTGAAGTTAAGTGTTCGAACTGTGGCAAAGCAATGGTGTCAACAGGAATGGTATACTATGTCAAGAAAGAGTACCCTTCAAGATTAGCTGGGCACTTCTATCTCACTGTTCCGGTCTGCCCCAGATGCTACGAAAGGACGGAATCAATCCTTTCCATCTCTCAGCAGTCAAACACACAAGAATGAACTCATAGATTGACTTAAGGCGCGCTTCGGACGGACTTAACCTTAAACTCGCTAACCATGATTGATCTCTACTTCTAACTATAGTATATATTGTTCCTTTCCATCTTTTTGGGTTTTTAGAGTTCGAGAAATATCAAAAGGGATTGCTTACTCTATTGAATTTGCGGGTTACATCCTCTAATTTCTCACCTAGAATTTGTATGTCATCAATATTACCCAGGCCTCTTTCGTAGGCTCTGCGGATGTGTGAGACCTCGTGAGGATCGATTCCCATCACGCGGCATCCAGTTGCATCTGTGGCAACTGGGTCTTCTCCAACTATTATCAAGTCCATTTTGACTGGAGTTCCATTTGATGGACCATTTCCTTCCATGGCGACGAAACCATCTATAACTGTGAGAGTTGGCTTGAGTACAGTGTTTATGTCAGTTATAACCTTGCTTATGCCTTTGAGGTGGTATTTCATCTTAAGTTTGTCTGGGAGTAAACCGAACATATTCTTCATACCAAGCGTGACCTTCGTTGAGGTATGGGTCTTTAGCTTAGAAGCACTTATAATCACAGAATCCCTCACAAGTGATGGCACGCTAATGTTCTTTAGAGCTTCACCATTAGATATGTCTATACTCACTCTGCTCCTCACATGTCTCAAATTCAAACATTCCACACCATTACGCTCACACATTTCTTTCATCCCTGTCACCCTAAATGCCTCGTCAGCGTTCGTTACACTCGCATCAGACTCGACTACAAGCACTTCAATCGACTGCTTTTTAAGCCATTTAATAATCGCTTCAACAACCATTGGATCTGTGGTCGCACCAGTATCCCAAGTCTTTGTTGTTATGAAGTTGACTTTGATTAGTGCCCTCTTACAACCTATGAAAGCCTTCCCATAACCTATTAGATCTAAAGCCTTTAGGACAGGCTGATGTCCTCTCTCTCCTCGCACAATAGCTATCCTAGAAACTACCAAAAACTTACAACTCCATCAATACTCATCTTACTAAAAACTGACTTTTATACATAAGTAAAATGAACACCTTCAATATGAGAATAAACTAGAATAATACCCCCTAGTTTAGATACCATCTAAGAAGCTCTCGTCTGTCCTGAAGCTGTTACGATCATTTTTTCAAATACTCTATTTTCTTAATATTTTTTTAGATGCAAATTCCATTGACAGAAGATAGCACGCTATTTCTTGGAAGGTCTTATATTCTCTGGTTAAGAAGAAAATAAGACTGAGGTATGTGATATGATGTCTAAGAATAAGTTAAGACAGCTAATAAGAGAAGGAAAACCCACAGTCGGGACACACTATTCCAGCGTCTGGGCTAATCAAGTCGAGATAATAGGCAACTCGCAACAGTTCGATTATGCAGAATTCACTGGCCAGTACGGGCCGTTCACACTCCATGATCTCGAGCACCTCGCACGAGCCTGCGAGCTTACAGACATGGACGCGATGATAAAGATCGATCAGGAACCAAGAACTTTTATCGCCTCACGTGCAATTCAGGCGGGCTTCACAGCCATGCTTTTCGCAGACTGCCGTACAGTCGAAGATGTCAAGAAGTGTATACAATCGGTGAAGCTTATTCCACAGGGTGGAATCAACGGCAACCAGTCTGGTCGTGTGATGGGCTATGGTTACGTCCAAGGAAAGCCAGTAACCCTGGCAGACTACACCAAATTCATGGATGAAGTTGTCATCGCGATCATGATAGAGACGAAGAGCATAACAGACGATATTGAGGAAGTCTTAGCTATCCCTGGGATAGATATGATCCAATTTGGGCCAAGTGACTTCTCCATCTCGATTAATCATCCAGGTGAGGGCTATAAGAATCAGGTGATAACCGAAGCTATGGAGCGGAGTTATAGTGCAGCTAAGAGGAATGGAATACGCATCAGAGCGGAGTGCATGGTCGAAGAGATGCCAAAGTGGATTGAACTGGGCTGTAGGGACTTCTGTATTGGAAGCGATACAGGAACCATCGGTGCTTGGGCTCGAAACACTGGGAAAGCTATCAGAGATACACTCGTAAAGGCAAAACTCTAGATATTCTCTATCCCTTAAACTCCCATCTTTTTCTTTCAAGCAGGCACGCGCTATCTTAAAAGGCGTAAAGAATCAGCTCATCGAAAGTAGCATTCCACTAAAGAGCTGTAGCCCTTAATTGTCTGTCCTTTTCCTTGATTTTAGCGATAATAATAATTCTCTGATGTGTTATTTGCACTGTAAAGTAGCATAACTGAGTATTCGACTGGTGAACATCTTTGAGCGCAACTCCATCTACTAAGAATCTTGAGGATATCAAGGTGATTTTGGCTACAGACTGTGGAAGCACGACGAGTAAGGCTCGTCTATTCAAAAAGATCACTGGCGAATACAGGTTTGTGGCTTCAGGAGAGGCGCCGACGACGGTTGTAGCCCATACATTTATTATTGGGAGGGATAAGGCGCTTCTTAATATGCCACTAATTATCGGGCTCTATACATCGCGTGGGCGCCGCGCGATCCCCATGTATCTGCTGAAGAAGGTTGGAGATGTGTTTGAGAAAGGTGAGGTCATCACTCAGAGGCGCTATAAGAAGAACTTCTGGGATGCAGAGGCGGTCTGTAGGTCTCCGATAAGCGGAATCGTTGGGTAGTTCTTTAAGGGTGACGGCCAGCTTATCATTAAGAGCCTTGAAGCAGTGAATGTTGAAGCCTTCATCTCCGGAAGGGTGACAGAGGTCATTCTCGGTAGAAAGGCAGTTATATAGACCTCTGCAGCCTTAATCAATGAAATATTCGGCGTCGGAGGAGAAGTAAATGAGAACTTGTGATAAAGGC
>JAUPKU010000165.1 GCA_030837285.1 Thermoproteota archaeon
ACTTTTGCATGAACGCACCCGGACAGGCGAGTATTCAACAAGAAATGAATTATCCACCTTTCAAGACATCGTTGAAAGCTCTCTTAGAAAGTCCGAAAGAAGCACACGCTAGAAAAATCAATACTCATATTTCATTTCCCAAGTGGAGTTATCGCTCGTGCGCTAAAAGGAGAAAAAAAGCGTGACACCGTGACAAAAAACCTCTTTTCCTATGATATGGCAGCGGGTGCTATTTTAATTTCAATAGTATTTATCAAACAAGATCTCTTCTTCTAACGTCTTATCCGACGGAGAATCGTTCTGTTAATCTTCCAGAGTCGATTCGGAAAATATCTGAATTCAGGTGCTGCCTTTAACACTAAGCTGTTTGTCAGATTCTTCAAAGTTGTTGATGTCACTGTTTCAAGATCTATTTTGTGGAGCCAGTCGATGAATTCTCCAGCTTGTGGATGAGGGAAATGCCTTTGTGATTTTGAATTCTTAAGCAAGTCGTTCCAGACAAATTTCACGGTGTCATTGAAGCTCCAGATATGGTTTTTAATGTTGGCTTTCATTTCTAAGAAAAACTCATCGCTTACTTTGAAGCCAAAATCGTTTGGGTCTAAACCTGCTACTTCTAAACCAAGAATTGTTCGGCTGCATTTCTCGCATTTACTGTTACTACAGTTACTTGCCTCTGTACGTTTCAACTTTATACGTCTATTGCCACAGGCTCGAATAATGAAAGAACGGTTTTCTTTTTTCGCATAATCTGCTATTAAGTTGATCTTTTGTTGTCGTCCAAGCTCGTAACCATCATGTGAGCATGTAGTTCCAGTCCATTTGACCTCATCATCAACTTTTGGAGTCAAGGCGATTGGTTTTCCATAGTCTTTAGTGAGTGAAGCGGCGATATACAATTTGCCAACTTCATCGACATATGTTAATGGCGCGCATAATCCTAGAAAACTTAAGCCGTTCATCACAGCAATCCACCAGGTCTCATTATATAGTGATGAATGGAAAGTTGTGCCCATTATATGATCGATTATGTCGTAAAAATTGCTTCTAACTGTTCTGTAGTTCAGCCCGTTTTCTCCTGCAAAATGGCAGAGTTCTCTTGTGACTTGTTGCCAGCGTCCAAAGTCTGCTAATTGAATGTCTGCACCTTGGATTGTGACTAATAGGGGAGTCTCTCCTCTGTGACGGATGTATGTTGCTATGGAATCAACACCGCCGCTGAAAAGGACCATTGATTTTGACCGAGGTTTATCTGTTTCCTCGACGATTTTTTTTGCATAAATGTTTCCGCTGAATCCAATTTTTGGGAATGTTTTACGTAGCACCAGTTGGACTTGCTTAAGTGAATCTAAATAGGGCTTATCGATGGTGTTAACGTAAATATCTGCGTGATTTGCCCAAGCAACTGGGCAGGCTGTTGACAAAAATGGAATAATAAGGAATTTCTCTGGGACATCCACTATGGGAACACTATATTGAGCAAAGAAAGTATTTCCCAACAGGAATTTCTTGAGGTTACCCTCACAGTGAAAGTCGATGACTAAACTATTCCCATGGGAAACAACGGATTCAACAGTGAGACGCTCCAAAATTCTTCAACACATCATACTACAATAGAGAAAGATGTCGCTATTAGTTTTTGTGGACATAGGTTCCTAATTGTGCGCGCTATTTACTCGCGAACATACTTTTTTTCTTGTAAAATATTAGGTTTTTATTTTGTGATTAATGTTATAACATCTTCATTCATTAATCGGTGAGTTACTCCAACTTTTTGTCTATTGTATTTTACACTTTTTCCAGATACTAGTGCATAACGTAACGTGTATTTCAGCTCTCTATGTATTTTATTGCACACGTCTAGGACCGATGAATTGTTCTTTATGATAAGGGGTTCTTCATAATCTGTTTCTTCCCCTTTTGGTTGCATAAAAACTCTTATAAAATCTAATTTTTGATAAATCTTTTCTTTCAATATATCTATGTTGAGGTTTGTTTCAGCTGAGATGGAGATGTAGTCGTAGTTTATTTTAGATTTAATTTCCTTCAGAGTCTGAGGTGATACTAAATCAATCTTGTTCATAAGTTTTAGCGAAGGGACATATTTGCGGTTTTGTAGGATAACATCAACGAGTTGATCATATGATATGTCCTCATTTATTATTACTCTAGCATTCATTATATCATATAGTTGGAGAACCTTTGTGATAGTTTCATTTCTCATCTTTGTTAGAGGAACTAAAGAATTGATAGCGATACCGCCCATACTTGCTTTTTCAATGGTTACTTTAGGTTGTTGTTCATCAGGGCGAATACCAATATTTTTTAATTCGTTAATAAGTATTGGAAGAGTATCAGGCTGATGTACTTCAACTATAAATAAAATTAAATCTGAGGATCTAACTACTGATAATACTCTTTTTCCCAATCCTCTTCCTTTTGATGCTCCCCCAATTATTCCTGGCAAATCAAGTATCTGTATTCGTGCTCCTTTATACTCCATCATTCCAGGTACAACTGTTAGTGTTGTGAAATAATATGATGCAATTTTTGAATTTGCATTAGTTAATTTATTCATCAGAGTTGATTTGCCAACACTTGGAAGACCAATTAATGTTACGGTTGCATCTCCACTTCTCTTAACTGCATAACTTAGAGTACTACCAACGCTGCGATTTTTATCTGCTTCTTCTTCTCGTCTGAGCTTTGCAAGCTTAGCTTTAAGAAGACCAATATGATGCTCAGTATGTTTATTTACTTGTGTACGATGCAGTTCTTCTTCTATGCTCTCAATCTTCTCAGGATTGCCCATTTTAAATGATAATCAAAGAAAGAACAAAAAAAACATTTCCTTTTTTCATAACTCGATCGATTCTGCTTCTTCGCTTATTATTTTTTTTACTCTTTACTTAGTCTATTTCTTAATATTTAATTTTATTAACTTCATCTTCTCCATAGACTGAATAATTCTTTGGTAAGTTGAAGTTAAGAATAAGACACACGAATTGTGTTGTATAGATAGAAGTTTAGAGCAAACACAATGTTTAATTTTTTTCTCTACTTCAACTATTTTTCTTCCTCATGTGTTTAGGTGTGTAATAGGAGTGTATGTATATATGTGTAGATGTGGGTGTAAGAATGTATGTGAGTATTTATTATGAGTGGTTGAATTAGTGTATGTTTGGGTTTGTAGATTAAATTTTAATTTAAAAGAGCGATTTTGTGGATAGGAAATGGTTGTTTACTTTGTGATTCTCTTGGCTAGCCAGGCTAATTTTTTTCCAAAATATTCGATTGTTTTTATTCCTTCTTCATCATTAGTTACGTCTCCCTTGTTGTTTCCTATAGCTTCATTCCAATAGGTTGATCCTGGAACGATCATGCCTGTTATCATAAAGAAAAACATTAGTTGAGCGTAAGTGAAGTTTTGTCCAGCTCTCCTTGCTACAACTATGGGTCCACCAACCTTGTTTTCGAAGGGCATCCGCACGCGCGCTGGGTCTCTAGTTGAAAAGCCACTTCGGTCAATTAATGCTTTAATTTGAGGAGTGGCTGATCCAAAGTAAACAGGTGTCGCCAATATGATGCCATCTGCTTCCAGCATTTTTTCAAGTATTGGAGGAAGATCATCTTTAATATGGCATTTTCCAGTTTTCCTACAAGAGAGACATGCATCACAAGGCTTGATCGTTTTACCCGCCAAAGTTTTAAGTTCTGTTTCAATGCCCTCACTTTGTGCGGCTTCCAAAGCTTTTTGAGTAAGGATTTCAGTGTTTCCGCCCTTTCTTGGGCTTCCGACAATTCCAATAAACTTCATAGAACTCATCGCAATAATGATCTTGCGATAGGTTCACGCAAGAATATAAGCGTCGCGAACAATTGACCACTCGCACGCATCAACCATCATAGAGTTTAACCCATCACAGAATCAACCTGTTTGATAAGTCAACCCATTCACGGAAGAAACCAATACTGAACTGCTTAGAAACCAATAAGAACGTTACGTATGGGAAGGAAAATTAAACTTTAATCCCCAATTCAACTATTTCCATGCGCACGATTCTAATGTTCTCTTGTTAGAATATAGATTAGCCCAAAGCTGAGCAACACGATTAACACAATGAGCATGATTGTCGTTAGAAGAGAGAAAAAAGCTTCTGAATCACTCACCGTGAAAGTATCAGTACTAGTCGCCCCTATATGTGTAGTATTACCAGACCAAGAGACTGAAACACTCCAAGATCCAACCATATCAGGGTTAAACGACTCGGTATATGAGCCATCAGGACCACACATAATAGTTCTATTAAACATTAGACCATCCGGATTAGTATATGTTAATGTAATAGACTGGTTTGACACTTTTAGAGAAATAGCACCAAAAACAGTTAAAGAACCTCCCTTAGAGACATCAGAAGGCAGAACTGAACATGAAATATAGTGGATGATTGGTGTAGCATGGATAAAACTCATTGCCATATTATTCACTAGCAAATTCTCATTGAGCAAGGGAATAATGTAGACTGTCAGATTATATGTTCCGAGCATAGATGATGAAGCCCACGGAAAGCCCAGAGTGATGCTTGAAGCGTTTTGTAGAAAGGGGATTGTCTTGGAGGCTGCTAGGCCTCGGTTCACAAAGAACTGGACGATTATGGTGGACTCATTATACTGTCCAAGGTTCTGGACAGTAGCGTTTACGATAATTGTAGATGAAAATACTTTTTCAGGTGGGTCTATTGAAACTGATAGGTCATGTTCAGGATTCACTACAGTAAAGATGCTCCAATAAGTCGTCCCGACTTGGTTGTTCAAAGTATCTGATGCGCCAACATGTATCCAATATTTGACCCCTGGAGTTAATTTAGTTCTCATTGTATAATTGGAAGTATAGAATATTGCGCTCTCGACTTTTTGTCCCAACTGAGAGCCGTTTAGAATATTTATTTGTACATTATATCGAGACGCCTCATTGATTGCGTCCCAAGAAAACGTTGGCTGTAAACTGCTAATATTAGCCTCATTTGTAAAATTATGCAAGAGGATTACTTTAGGCAAATAGAAGTCTTTCGTGACGTTGCTAGATAAAACGAGGTCATACCAGGTTGCTGTACCTGCATAATCGGAGGTGGAACCATATGCCGTAAGAGTGTATGTACCTGCGGTGAGCCCGGTAAAATTGTAGTAACCATCAATCGTTGATGTGCTATATAAGGGATTGCTAGATAATGGATCGGAGTAACTTCCCTGAAATAGATTCACTTTTACACAATCCAATGGATGGGTGGAATAGTAGACCCTACCGGTAATAGATAAGTTACCGCTCGCAACAGCGTGCGCAATCACAATGTCTCCTTCACTGCCACTCGGCCAAGTGGTTTGAGAACCAAAATCGCCCCCTGCATAGTAATCAACATAGTAAAATATGAATCCCACGGTATCTCCTAAGGAGATGCTAAAGTCGTGACCATCATCCGATGTGTCCAATGGATCAGCGAATTCAAAGACATAGTCGCCTATTTGTCCCAAGATTGGATTTGAATGAGAGTAAGCTGCAGATAAATCATTAGTTCCACCACCAAATTCGTCTTGTTGCCATGAAATACCGCCCTCTGGGAAGATGTAAAGGAAAAGATCGAGAGGTATGAAGTTCTCTATTACACCTAGTTGCCATGCATCATCTCCGACTTCTCCAGAGTTTGCAGTCAGACCATCATGGTCATTGTCAAACCAGAATAATGCAGAATCGCCCCATAATTGAGGACCAGAGTAATCATCGTCTCTGACTATTATAGCCAAATACAGGTTTGTTACATCGTTCTTGACATAAAGGGTACAGTGATGAGTTTCGCTCCCTTCCCAGGTCGTTAATATGATACTCTCCGTTACGGCATCAGTCCACTCACCTGAAGATATCGTACCGTCAATAGTTGGAACAATCGAGGCCCAAGCTGAGAGAGAATCTCCGCTATGCGCTCTAACCGGCGAAATAAAGGCTGAGAACGCGCGCGCACTCGCATTGGCCTCGATAATATCTACGAAAAGTGGGAGGAAAATCATCAAAACTAGGAGAACTGCACAATAATTTCTTGATGGTTTTTTACTCAATTGATATCAACTAACACTATGTGTACTGATTTTATGTGACGTAGCATTCAAGCTCACCGTTCTTAGCATACGCGCGCTATCTGAACTATATTGTAAGAAATTTATTTGAATCATGTATTTAGAACTAGTGAGTAACAAAAGTAAATCACTCTTTCTTTTATTTAGCACGCACGCTATTGTAAGAATTGTGGCTCTAAAGTAAACTTGAATAAGCTTTGGGCTGCTGATGGGAGTATCTAACTAGTAAAACATGTTGTAGGAAGTTACTAAGCGCGTGTTTATAGTATATACTATATGAATACATATATATTCAATTTACATATATATATTGAATTGTGATTTATTTTATATCCATATCATAATGTATATACTGATTGGGGAGTGAAAAGAATGTTTGAAGGACTAAGTATACCGCTGTTATGGGGGATGCTAATTATCATTGCAGCAATTGTCGTCGTAGTTTCCTTCATTAAATGGGGTTACGTTGTTGTCCCCCCGCATGAAGCACACGTTGTAGTGTCTAGAGGTAAAGGCAAAAAAGTATTTTGGTCAAAAGTATCGGATGGGCAGAAACTTCAAAGTGCTTACTGGTACATTCCTTTCTCTCAGCGGAGAATCGTCATACCTTTAGAGAACATAAGAATCAAGATTGATAGCATACCTTTGCGTGACCAACTCATGGCCAAGTTTTCAGGCGACGTCATATGTTACCTAAGTGTAGTAGATCCTCTCCTCGCAGCAGAAAAGCTTGGCAGAATTGAGATGCAGGAAGCAAGAACAGGTTTTCCAAGAATGGAAGCAGAAGTTGGAAACTTGATAGAAGCAATAACAAGGAATGCTTCCATGAGCATGGAAGTATACGAAATCATGAGGCATAGAGATGCATTTTCCCAAGAAGTCAAAAAAAGAGTGAATGAGCCTTTACTGGACTGGGGAATCCAACTAGTCGATCTTGAGGTTATACACTTCAGAGACGTCGAAAATTACACCGTCATTAAAGATCTTGAACAGAGACAGGCCTCGCTAATAAGTTCTGAAACGAGAAAACAGGTGGCTGATAATCAAAAAGGCGCCAGCATAGTAGAGTCACTGGCTAATAAGGAGACGGAGATGGCTAAGGCAGAAAATGAAGAGTTGTTCAGGATACGACAGATTCAGAAAGATCAGAGAGTAGGTCAATCACAGCAAGAATCAGCTCAAAAAATCGCTGAAATAGAGATGGAGGCGAACAAACAAAAAGTTGAAGCTCAGAGGGTTCTGAGTGTAGGCACGGCGCAGGTGGGAGCACAAGCTAGAATTGAGCAAGCCAAAGGAGATTCTGAGGCTATTAAGACAAAGGCGGATGGAGATTCTGAAGCCACAAGAAAGACAGGATTTGCTGAAGCTGAAGTTAGCAAGGCGAAACTTATTGCTGAAGCTGACGGGACAAAAGAAAAAGCCTTTGCGTTGAAAGAATACACTGACGCTGGATTATCACTGGAAACTATTAGAGCAGATGTAGACATTAAGAAAGCGCAATTTGCTGCGTTGGCTGAAGGTTTGAAAGTTGCAAAGATAAGTATCGTGACAAGTGGAGAAAGCAATATTCTGGGGATTCCCGTAAGCGCGAAAGCTGGGGCAGACATAGGACAGATGCTTTACGAGATGGCTGAACATGGAATTGATGTCAAATCTGTTTTGGACAAGTTGCCTCTTGAAACAGCAGTCAAACTGGCGACAGCCGAGAAATTGGGTTTAACAGCGGTTAAAGAAGCGGAAAAACAGATAGAAAAAGAGAAAACGAAAACACAAGACAGGACGGGAAAGTGATAAGACATGAGCGAAAAAGACCAGACTAAGCCACAGGAGGCACCGAGTAGAGAAGAAGGAAAAGACATAATAACGATAGATAATTTGAGCCCATCGGTTGTTGAGCTGCTAAAAGAATTCATAAAGACTTCAGGAGCCAAAGACGTTTCAAGAGTCATCGAGGACATAACTTTCAGCATCTTCGAATTGATGAAGCTTGTCGACACGTCTAGAGATCCGAGAATATACCCTCAGGATGCAGCTAGAGTGATGGATACAGTTAAAGCAGTCCTCGAGAAGTTCACACGATTTGGAAAACCTAAACAACTAGCGGAAGCAAAAAAAACCTAACATCCCTATCCTTTTTTATTTATCCTCTAAATTATTTTTAAACTAGCATGCGCTACACAGAGTAGATTTTCTGGTCTTTTACAGATTTAAGTTTGCCTAGGATGTACTTTGTTTAACCAATCTTTAATTATCGAAGCTAAATCTTTGTTTTCTAGGGGGCATCGACTTAATTCAGAAGTAGACTGGTTCATTATTATAGGGATTTTCATTTCGTTTAGAGAACCATGAGATCTTAAGTTGACTTCCTTGACTACTTCATTTGCAGACCAAAAACGCTACGCGCGCTCTGCTCTTTAGACCAAATAATTTCCTTATCCGTTTTCATATTCGCCACCAGTACACATCGTTTCCTCATTTAGAGCATTTGACCGCGATTGTTTCTCTGTCAATCTCTCCCTTCAAGAGCGTTATCTGAGCATACTTCTAGGATCATAAAAAAGATTATTATGTGCTTGATTGTCAGCCCAAGTATTTCCAGAACACTACAGCTAGAAGCTAGCTAACTTAGTTGAAATGAATTCTATATAGACAGCGAGGGCGAACTTTAGCATGTTCAGCGTTCCCTGTATATCGCCTTTAGTTAATGGCTTCAAGACTTGATATATATAGTTTTGGACAAAACCATTCAACAATTTGGAAGAAGAACTGTTGTGACCATTAAAGTGGTTGGAATTGAAATCTAGGTCAAGATTTACTGTCGCTTTATCCTGTTTGCCCGATATGATTCTTATGTATTCTACTGTGTTTCTTGTTGTTTCCATGATGAAACTGGTAAGAGGTCTGTTCTCATATCTTATAGTTAATTGGATTGTTTGTGGACCCAATATAGCAAGAAATCTTGACATATCTATGACTCGATGTATTCCTAATTTCCTTGTGTTTTCTTCAACACGGGAATCTGCCATTGCTCCTACAAAAACTTTAAAATGAGTAATCATACTCTCGGATGATACTTGTTGAGTAAAGCCTGCTTTAGCTAGAAACATCAACTCAGCAATTCTATTTGCTACAAAACCGGGTAACGACATCTTTTCAATGCCCCTCTTCTGTTCGACTGCAAGCCTGTTAACGAAGGTGTCAGGCGTCCAAAACTTTCCTAAACAATGAGTTCTCAATTCCTCAATTCGTTGTTTGTTTATTTCAGATAATTTAAATACAGAACTGTTTTCATCGTATTTAGCCCAATTGCGTTCAAAAATTAAACCCTCTCTTTCCAGAGAAGTGTAGAATTCAGTTCCTGGAAATGGTGTTGCAATACCAAACGTCGCGCTCATCAAGCCTATTTCCTTAGCGAAAGTGGGAAAGTATTTTATCTCTTCTTCGGTTTGATCAGGCAAACCTATTACAAAAGTGCCTGCGGCGACACCCCCGAATTCTCGGATTAATTGTATGGCATTTTTTTGTATTTCAGTTGTTATCCCTTTCCTCGTTGTATTCAGATCTTTCAGACTAGGACTTTCTATTCCCATACAGAAATGAATAATGTTATTATCACACATCTTTTTAATGACTTTCGGATGTCTAACCATTGAATCTGCTCGAACCATGGCTTGAAACACAATATCAAGTTTTAATTCACTTAATAAATCACATAGACGGTCGACTCTCTTGGCGTCACCCATGAAATTTGGGTCTCCTATGAGGATACTCAAGGGTTTCCTTTCATGGATCACATTATAGATCTGCTCAATTTCTTTTATCACGTTTTCTGGAGAACGAAAACGTTGACGACCTCTGCTCATACATGGTTCACAACAGAAAGTGCAGCGTCCCCAGCACCCACGAGATGTATGAATCTCATCTACCAATCTACCCTTTAAAATAGGACTAACGTATTTATGCCGTCTAAGATGTCGTGCAGGAAAGGGAAGTGTATCTAAGTCTTCGATCAATGGGCGATCAGGGTTATGAATCACATTACCGTTCTCTTTGTAAGAAATACCTAAAACGCCTTCAGGAGAACCCCTCTGAATCAACTCCCGCATTGTTAATTCTCCTTCGCCACGAACAACCATGTCAACTTGCTTATGTGAAAGCAATTCATCAGGTATAGCAGTTGGGTGATAGCCTCCCAACACCGTCATAATTCCCATATTTTTTGCGGCTAAAGCAATACTCAAACCATTTTGATGTTCAGTAGCCGACATTGAGATTCCCACTAAATCGGGACTAAACGACTCAAGGAACTGCGGAAGCGAATTGCGTCTTTCGTGTAACATATCTAGCATATTTACCTCATCGACGACATCTTCAATCGACGCTGCGATGTATTCTAAGCCTATAGGAATTAAAGCCAAAGCAAACCCTATTCCCGTTCTTCCTTCTGGTTTAACCAGCAAAATTCTCCTAAATGTCGTTTCCATCACATCCAATAGTTGTGTTTTAGGCAGTTGTGTAACCTTACGTCTTATCCACCAAATTTTTCCCTACGCTTAATCGACCATATTGAGAAGACAGTACATAGCTTCTCTTCGATGCTTTGGACGGGTTTTAAACCTCCACTAGACCCAAAAATGCTCATTTTAGTTGAATCTAGCGCGCAGGCGCACCAACTTAACATGAGGTCTTCCTTAATATGCACTCTTTTCTTAAACTTTCCTCATCTTTCCCTAGAAAAACTGTTCTTAAAGCAGCCAGCAGAAGAGATCAATCACGATATCTCAAATATATTGGCCCATCTAAACTGTCTTGCATTTTTGCGCTTCGAAGTCGCTCCGCTCCAGCTCATTATATCTCTCCCGAACTCCTCCACCCCGTTCTTGTTGCTTATTGGAGTTCTTAGGCAAGAGGGAAGAATCCCTCGCCCTCTAAGGACATTTTTCGGAAGACCCCCGCGAAGGTCACTTCCTGACCGCCCTCACACCCCAAAAAATGTTAACGACGATATAGTGAAAGCTTCACGTCAAGATCTCATTGAGGACTTCTCTATCAATAATCGTTTTCCTCCATTCATTATGCGTTATTCCCAACTTTTCAGCGGAGAAAATCCCGATAAACACCCATTGTAATATTAAGATCAACTTCTTCTCCCATCAGATTCATTTGAAACAGCTGTCTATGATTAATCGTGACTTCAATAATCTCTTCCATGTCTCCGCTAATTGCGAAGGATCTTTTTCTAAAGAGCCAGCACAATGCAAGAGTCAGAACCTGAGTCTGCGACTCATTCCTTGTCTTTGTCAAATACTTTGTGACGTATCTTACGCCTTCTCTGAATTTCCTAATTGCCTGTACATCAACAAAACTGTCCCACGACTTCCTAAATTCTTGATATTCGAGAATCCTTTATTTTCCTCTAATCTGTGTAACTTCGAATTCATAATCATGAAAGATAATTAGGATGTGGATGTGCGGATAACCTTTTTTCGAGGCTTCTAAAGTACGAAAATAAGAAATCCGCCCATATTTTTTACGTAGATTTCTAATCCACTTGTTGAAGTCTTCACCTTCTATCTTACAAGCTTCACGAATAGTTGCAAGTTTTGTATCACGGGTGAGCGTAACAAACAAAACATTGGATAATTTTATATTACTATGCGGATCAAACAGAGTCTGTTCCTTTAGATCATACAATTTCTTGATACGTTCCCACACACGCCACCAGTAGACATCATTACTCCACTTACAACATTTTACCGCGATAGTTTCTTTATCAATCTCACCAATTATTCGCAGGTTATCGGATTGTTTCTGTACTACAATGTATTCGTTGTAGTCTCTCCATTCAAGATAGAATTTTTCCAGCCCCTCAAGATCAGGATCTCTATCGCTATATCCTAGAAAATGAGTTCTAGCATACGCCAATCGAGGTTATGTTTCTTATTGTAAAGTTCTTTTGTAAGCTCATCTTGTAAGGACAATTTCTGGGCATTTAGCTAATCGCCCAAACTTCACAGCAAACAATTGGCTAGTCAAGAAAAAGAGGGATGAGTATATGAAACTCTAGAATATGGTAGGAGGTTATCCCACATCAATGTCGAATTATCGTTTTCATCCTTTTTCGCGCATGCTCTTGGTGGAAAGTTTCTTGAGCTTAAACATGAGGATGGGGCTGCAATCTCATAGTGACAAGCGTACACTGTTAAATCAAGCTTGGATGGCTTTTGTAACAAGTTCTCGAGCCCACTTTCGTATCTCATTCCAATCTCGTAGCTCATATACTCCAGGTTGTACCTCCTGAAAACCATCTTTCTCTAATTGAGGCTTGAGGAAGCTCATGGTTCTCCGCATGATAAAGTTCATCTTGTTGAAGTCTAATACTCCTCCAAAAAATCCCAGCGCAATCGGTTGCAGATTGTACTTTGACACTTTATATTCTAAGGATACTTTCCGCATATTTGCAACATCCTCTGTTTTTCCCTCACGTTCTGACACGGACTTCATAGTCGAGACAAACAAAGCCAGCTTCTTATCGGCGAACTCCTTGTGAAACTTTGCTAAAAAATTCTCTGCTTCATTCGTCCACTTTCCCATCTGCATGCCACTACCGACGATAATAAGGTCGTATTCAGAGATACTCGTGATTTTCTCTTCTTTCGTATCAACAACCTTGACATCTATACCTTCTTCTCGGAGCACTTTGGCAATTTCCTCAGAACTACTAGCTGTCGCCCCGTAACGTGTAGCATACGCAATGAGAGCCTTCATCTTTGACCTATTCCTCTCTATTTTGTAAAACGTTGAAATGGTTAAAATCGTTTTCTTATTTCCAAGTAATAGAGAAACAGATCTTTTACCCAGTTAAGGAACGTAGGATCGCTTCCGATGAAACCAGCGTAGTCTATTCGTCCATCGAGAAACCGTAAAAATAATTCAGCCTCTTTTTCAGTGAGGGCAAATATTACTAGGCAGTTGGAAAAAGTCCTATTTTCAAAGTTGGCCAAAATCACTTGCAGTTGAGGAGAAAGAATCCTATATTCGACGCCTTTTGGAATTCGTTTAGCTATTTCCTCAAAGGTTTGAAGGAGTGTTTCAGGAGAAAACTCCCCAGATATACTGCTTAGCTTCTCCAATTAATGGTGTATTCTTTAATGTTTGGCTTTCTCGGTCATGTACTGTGCTGCTTTGTCGAATTGTTTCTTGAAGGCTTCAAGGTCAATGCCGCTTACATGAAGTATTGAGCTCCATCCCGTAGTGAATCTCGTCAAGAACGCCAACTCAGCTATCTCCGCATCGGTTGCTCCGTTCATCTTAGCTGCCTTCGTGTGGAAGTATATGCAGTATGGACATTTTATCGATGCAGCAACCGCCAGGCCGATGAGCTCCCTGTACTTCGCTGGAATTTTCGTCTCTCCGAAGGAATATTCCTTCATCTCTACCCACTCATGTGGCAGAGTATCGGGTGGGATAGACTTAAACTGATCCAATACCAGTCCCATAGTCTTCTTAATCTCTTCCAAACTATTTTCATATTCTCCCATTTCATTCAACTTCTTTTTTTTGAATCTCGATATTCTTTGCTTCTATTTTAAAGAAAAGATATGAAACATCATAAACATATGTTGTTGTAGCCCTACAACAACAGGTCAACAAAACCTTAAGAATAGCGTTGGGAGCTGAGCGGAAGCGAAGCGACCTGAGACCTAAGTTTACGAAAAATCCATGACTTCAATTAGCGCGAACTAACAAAAAGCCAAAAGAATGGATTTTGAAGTATGATATTCTGGGAAATGAACTTGAAGGGTATGCAAAGGAACTGGGATTGATTATTGACAAAGTATGAAATGCTTAAAGAGTGCGCTATTCTTTTGGTTCGATGTGTATTGTTAATCGTATTGCCGGTAATTCTTCTCTTAATTCTTCTTGAAGATGATCTGTTAAGTCATGTGCTTCTTTTACACTCAGATAACTATCAACAATAAGATGCATCTCAGCGAAAATCTGATTCCCATGTCTGCGAGTCCTCAAATTATGAAAATCTATAATTTTTGATTTGTGACGATGCAGCACTTCACAAATCTTCTCTTCCTCCTTCTCACAGTATTCATCCATTAGATGACTTGAAGACTTCAGAACTAGTTTCAATCCCATTCGAGCAATTAGAATTGAAACCGCAAATGCTAGAAGAGAATCCATAAATCCCCACGCCGTCAATTGTACAACAAAAAGTCCAACCCATACGCCAGCAGACGATATAACATCAGATAAGAGATGTTTTGAGTCACCTTCAAGTGCAGAAGAACCACTCTTTAAAGCAACGCTTCTCAAGAACCATGAAAGCCCGCCATTAAAAATTGTAGCAACAATCGATACACTGATAGCTAGATTCAATTCTAAAAGTCTCGGAGTTTCAAATAGGCGTCCAGCAGCTGTATAAACAATAAGAAATGCCGCAGCAATTATAAAGAGTCCCTCTAACATGCTCGATATCTCTTCGACCTTCTGATGACCATAATTATGATTATTATCAGCTGGTTTCTCCGATATGTACACTGAGAATAACATCAGGGTAGATGCTGATATGTTGACAATAGATTCAAGTGCGTCAGATAGTAATGCTACTGAGTTTGAGAGGAAATAAGCCAAAAGCTTTATTCCGAAAATAGCCACACCGCCTGTAATGGCAATAAGAGCAGCCTGTTTATTTTTCATAGAAGCTAACAGCAGATATTCCCAAGCTTTTAGGTGTTTCTACTCTGCACGCTATAAGTTGACATCTTATAGATAATAGCATTTTTTCCAATAGGTTTTTAGCAATACTAACTTTGCGATTTCTATAATTCGGTCGCGCTTTACGCTATGATATTAGGGGTTGGAAACCTTAGGTTTCCCCTCTACTCCCTCACTCTAAGTGAGGAGATTTCCACTCGTTTCCTCTAGACCAGCCTTCATCAATCGAACTTTAATCGCTCGCTTCGGTCAAGATTTCACTAAGAACGTTTCTGTCAGTAATCGTTTTTCTCCACTCATTACGTGTTACCCCCAGTTTTTCAGCGGAGAAGATTTCGATAAACACCCACCTTAGGTTAATGTTGACTTCTTCTCCCATCAAGTTGGTTTGAATCAATTGTCTATGATTAATTGAGATCTCAATAATTTCTTCCATATCTCT
>JAUPKU010000166.1 GCA_030837285.1 Thermoproteota archaeon
AAATCAACGGCATTGGATGATGTGCAGCAGATGTCTGACAACGCCTTGACGGTGACAAAACTGTTGACGTAGCTAACCACTGCAGTTCCTGGATGTTTCTTTATTTCTTCTTCTAATTCTTGGGCAGTACACATCTCAGCCAATTCGCAACATGCATATGGGTCGGGTAAGAGAACTTTTTTATCAGGGTTAAGTATTGAAGCGGTTTCCGCCATGAATCTAACCCCTGCAAATACGATGATATCCGCATCCGTATCTACAGCCTTCATGCTTAACTCAAGGGAATCACCAGTAAAATCCGCTACATTCTGTACATTTCCTCTTTGATAGTTATGACATAGAATAATCGCGTTTTTCTTTCTTTTCAGTTCTCGAACTTCCTTTTCGAGTTCATATTCCTCAATCGTTGATAACGCTTGCTTATTAGCGGGTTCTCTCTTCTTTATCCTCATATTCAGCACCCTTACTAGCTTTCTTTTTCAAGAATTATTTTTCATATAGTATTTGTTTCCTTCATATTCAAGCTCTCTGAGTTTGCCTTCTTGCAAGAGCTTTTCGATTATTTTCCAGTCTGCATTTGCCTTCTTCAGAAACTCTCTGACCGCTTCTTCACGCATAGGCTGCACTGCTATTATGCTTAGTAGGTCTTCTTCGAGTTTCCCTAAGAAGGCAAACGCATTACCCTCATAACCTATAAGACATTCAACCCTCTTTGAACCTAGCCCTTCAGAGAACACCTGAAAAGCCGCGTTTATGCTCTCTTCTGAAGCGGGTTTAACCCATTTCTCTGCTGGCGGTCTCGTTGGAACAGTAAGATAAGCTTTGTCCAGCCTCTTCAGATTTTTCAAGAACTCTGCTATCCGCTCACATTCGTCTCCAGAATTTATTCCATCAATGAGCATCGTTTCACTGGCAACTTTTCCCTTAAACTCCTCTACAAAGTCAGCGATACCTTCCAAGACACAGTCTAACTTTAGATTTTTATAGGGCTTGTTTATTCGTCGCCATAAATCTTCGCTGACAGCGTCCACCTTTAAAGAAACAAAATCTCCTTTCAGCAAATCCTCCTTCACGTCATCACGCCAAATCAGCGAAGCATTGGTAAAGACAGCGATTGGAATTTCAATCTGTTTTAAGAGGGATATCTCTTTACCTAAGTTGAGGTCTAAAATTGGCTCTCCATCTGGAACAAAACTTAGATAGTCAACACTCTGTTTTCTTGAAATGGCTTCATCAACTTTCCTTTTAACTTCTTTGAAAATATTTTCCGGATTATAGAACGTACGCCTCTCCGTTGCCATGTTTGTGGTTAAGCCTACTTGACAATAAACGCATGAGTACGAACAGGTTTTCGGCGGAATATTATTTATTCCTAAGCTTTTTCCCAGCCGTCTTGATGGAATAGGGCCAAAAACTATAGACAACAACAATTTTCTCCATTGGAACTTGCTACGATTTCTTTTTCAGATGTTCAAGAGTTTGCTTCCATAATTCTTCGATGGACTTTGAAACCGTGCTTTTCGAGCAGTATTCTACGACGGACTTTCCAGCCACCATCGCCTTTGTAACAAGTGAATCAAACGGTACTTTCCCCACCATTTCGACGCTATTCGATTTACAGAACTCACTTATTCTGCGCGTGTTTTCCTGATCAATATCATATTTATTTATACAGACAAGAGGTAGCACCTGGAAGTGTTTGAGCAGACTAAGGACTCTTTCCATATCGTGGATACCTGACAACGTCGGTTCTATAACGATAAGCCCTGCATCTACTCCACTTATGGAAGCAATCACAGGACAACCGATGCCAGGTGGACCATCATTCAAGATTAGCTCATAATCTTCTTTTTCAGCGATTTTTCTAGCGTTCTGCCTCACTAAAGTGACAAGTTTTCCCGAGTTCTCCTCGCCAGGGTTTAGTCTAGCATGGGACATCAAGCCATACACGATCTTTGAGATGAACGCGTGTCCTGAAAGGTTCTCCTTAAGCCGGATAGCCTCTACGGGACACACGTAGGTGCATACACCACAGCTCTCACATAGAACAAGATCGACGATCACATCCTTGATCGCATCGAACCTGCAGGATTCTTCACATTTACCACATTTAATGCATTTGATCTCATCTATCACCGCTTTGTTAGAGCCTCCAAAGTCCTGCGTCTGTATGACCTCGGGTTTCAGGAGCAGATGGAGGTTAGGAGCATCCACATCACAATCAGTCACCACAATTCTCTTTGTTAATGCTGCTAAAGAAGCAACGAGGGTTGTCTTTCCTGTCCCACCTTTTCCACTCAACACGGTAATCTGCTTCAACTATCTACACCTTCCGATCTCGTCAAAGAGTTGCTGGAACTTCATCTTCCACTCAGGCATTTCAGAAACAAAGGGAATTCCGCGAGAATAGAGTTCCGCAATCTTTCTATCTAAGGGAATCTCAAGTAGTAATGGAATATTCTCATTTTTACAGTAGTCATAGACTTGATGATCCCCAAGTCCAGCACGATTTACGACAACACCTAAGGGAATTCTTAGCTCTTTTAGAACTTCAACCACTATCTTCAAGTCATGTAAGCCAAAGGGGGTTGGCTCGGTCACAAGGATGCAGTAGTCACTCTTATACACCGACGCGACTAAGGGACAGGCGGTTCCAGGCGGGACATCAATCAATACCGTCTTGTCGTTTTCGGTCTGTTTCCTTACCGCCCGTATGAGTGGGACAGCCATGGGTTCTCCAACATCGAGTTCACCGTACACGAGGTCGATACTCCTGCCAACTCCCTTCTTAATCGTGCCAATTTGCTGCTTTTCCTCGGTTATAGCATTTCTTGGACAAACAATGATGCATCCACCGCAACTATGACACAGCTCAGGGAAAACAATACTGTTTTTTGATACCACGAAGAGGGCGTGGTACTTACAGAACACGGCGCATTTCCCACAGTAGTCACAGCGGTCTTCTTGAATAAGTGGAACCAATTTATAGACAGGCTTTGTTTCGGAGATATTGGGGTGTAAAAGGATGTGTGCGTTGGGTTCTTCCACATCACAGTCCAAGAGTTGAACATCTGTGAGAGACAGCGCTAGGTTAACGGCGACACTCGTCTTTCCTGTCCCACCTTTTCCGCTTGCAATTGATATAATCATCTTAATCCGTCACTAGTAGTCTATTGTTAAGTTCTCTTCTTCTTTTTCATACTTCAATATGGTTTTGTATAGTGTTGTCAAGTTGGGTTCCGCTCAGTGGCACTCCTCTTCTAGTAAGCGCACGTTATACACCGGCAAAAGAAGTGATTTGTGTTGAAATGTTTCCTAGTGGTGGCGTGCTTCGTGGCAGCCTTCTGTCAGCTCTTCAAGCTCATTCTTATTGTATGCTACTATAACATCTCTGACTCTGCTTGTATTGGTCTGCAACACTGCGACTTTGGCGTCTTGGAAGATGGTTAATGCTTTAGGTCCCATTCCATACGTAACAAGGGCGTTTGGTTTGAGTTGTAAGATGCGGTCTGGTGGAAGTCCTACTCCTCCGAAGTGCTCGCTATCATTCACTATTGTCCTTTGGTCAGTCACGTCCCCATCTTCACCCAGATCTACAATAGTAAA
>JAUPKU010000167.1 GCA_030837285.1 Thermoproteota archaeon
ATTATACATGCCGGCTTCGATGACAAGCCTGGAACTTTGAAGGCGAAGTTATGCTCAAGAGGTAACATCTTGTGGTCTAAACTTGCTTATGATCTTGACATTCCTCTTAAGAGGATAGGCTCTCTCGTAGTAGCTCTGAATGAAGATGAAGTAGGTGTCCTTAAGGAATTACGTAAAAGAGGAAATATCAACGGAGTTCCAGATTTAGAAATCATCGAAGATCACAGGAAATTGACTGAGTCTGAGCCCAACCTAAACGAAACGGCTAGAGCAGCTCTTCTAGCTCCGACAGCAGGAATAGTCTCTCCATATGATGCTGCCATAGCACTAGCTGAGAATACTAAACAAAACGGTACACAGATTATGTTTGAAACAAATGTTCTGAAAATAATTGTAGAAGGAAATTCAATAAGAGGCGTACACACGAACAAGGGTTTGGTAGAGGCTGATTACGTTGTTAATGCTGCGGGCCTATTCTCTGATGAGATCTCCAGGATGGTCGGAGTAGCTAACTTGGCTATTGTACCTCAGAAGGGGGAGTACTTTGTCTTCGATAAGTCAATTGCCAACTTGGTTAATCATGTTCTTTTCCCAGTTCCAACAGAGGCTAGCAAGGGGATTGTGGTCACTCGTACTGTTGATGGGAATCTTCTCATTGGTCCAAACGCAAATAGTATTTATGACAAGGCAGACTTGTCAACGACGAGGAGTGGTTTAGATGAAGTTTTTGAAGGGGCGCTCAAACTGGTTCCAAGTCTCTGTGAAAAAAAGGGTATGGCGATCGCCAATTATGCTGGATTACGTGCTGTATTGGATGTTGATGACTTTGTAATCAAAGCTTACGATGAGCTTCGGGGTTTCATTAATCTAGTTGGGATCAAGTCGCCTGGTCTAACCTCTTCTCCAGCGATTGCTGAGATGGTAGCTCACTTACTTGATGATACAGGTTTGGAATTGCGCTTTAAAGAGGATTTTTATCCGACACGCAAGTCAATAGATAGATCTATTCGACAGCTCTTAGTTTCTGGGACGGCAAATCTGATTGCTAGGGATCCCCTATATGGTCATGTCGTTTGTCGCTGTGAGCAAGTTACTGAGGGAGAAGTTGTGGAGGCTATAAAAAGGGGGGCAACAACCCTTGATGGGATAAAATATCGTACTAGAGCTGGTATGGGGCGATGCCAAGGTGGCTTCTGTACTCCTCATATCGTTCGGATAATCTCTCGTGAACTTGATTTATCTGTCAATGAAGTTACTAAGCATGGAGGCGACTCCAAGATTCTGCCGTATGAAGCTAAAGCTCTTCTTCAAAGAGGTATGACCGAGAATGATTCAGAGAGACGTTGACGTGGCTGTTGTGGGTGGTGGGGCTGCAGGTCTGGCTGCTGCGATTAGGGCTAGACGGGAAGGAGTTGAGAAAGTGCTGATTCTTGAGCGTGGGGAAGAGCTCGGAGGAGTCCTTCATCAATGTATTCACACTGGCTTTGGTCTTCACTATTTCAAAGAGAATCTAACGGGGCCGGAATATGTTTCTCGTTTTATCAATATCGTTCATGAGCTGGGAATAGAATACAAAGTAGATACTATGGTTCTTAAAGTCTCCTCTGAAAAAAGAATAACAGCAATTAACAGTGTAGACGGTTTGATGAGTATTAGTGCAAAGTCTATTGTTTTTGCTGTGGGATGCAGGGAGCGGACAAGGGGTTCTCTGAGTATTCCTGGAACTAGACCGGCGGGAATTTTCACTGCTGGGACTGCTCAGAGGCTAATGGAGATTGAAGGGTCCATGCCTGGAAGGAGGCTTATGATCCTCGGCTCGGGAGATGTCGGTCTTATTATGGCTCGGCGGTTCGTGATGGAAGGAGCAAAAGTTGAAGCTGTTCTAGAGATAATGCCCTATCCTGGTGGACTGAGTAGGAACATAGTCCAGTGTTTGGATGACTTTAACATACCTCTTCTCCTTGGATATACAGTCACGCTCATTCATGGCAAAGATAGGCTGGAAGGTGTAACTGTGGCAAAAATTGATAGATACAGAAGGCTGATGCCTGGAACTGAGAAGTTTATCGGATGTGATACTTTGATACTGTCTGTTGGTTTGATTCCGGAGAACGAGTTGACGAAGGATATGGGCGTTGTCCTTGACCCCTTGATTGGAGGTCCAATGGTTAACGAGCGGATGGAGACGTCTATTGAGGGTGTCTTCGCGTGCGGGAACGTCGTTCACGTTCACGATCTTGTTGACCACGTTACTGAGGCAGGTGAGACTGCGGGTAGAAGTGCTGCAAGATATGTTTTAGGAGCCTTGCCACCTTTTAGGAGAAGACTGCTAGTGAAACCTGGAGCTAACGTCCGTTATGTTGTACCTCAAATCATAAGTGGGAAAGAGTCTGTTTCCCTTTTCTTTCGAGTGAAAAGACCTGCACGCTATGTGACTGTGAAAGCAGGCGATGAAGTTAGCGAGTTTAGGCAGATTGTTAGACCGCCGGAACTAGCTTCAATCAATCTTCCAGGGGGTATTCATGGTAAGGATGGGAGAATAGTTGTTAGTGTAAGGCGGAGGTCGAAATCATGAGGGAGAAGACTCGGGAACTTACATGCGTTGTCTGTCCTATGAGCTGTAGAGCAAGGGTGGTCTTTGAAGGCGGGGAAGTAATAGCAGTGAAGGGTGTTGGGTGTCCACGTGGAGAAGCGTATGCTAGGGGCGAAGTCATGGCTCCTGTTAGGGACTTTTTTACAACGGTTAGGGTGAGGGGTGGCAAATTCAGTATGTTGCCTGTGAGGACTACGATGCCCGTACCAAAGGAGAGAGTGATGGATATTGCCGTTGAACTTTCAAAGATAACAGTTGAAGCTCCTGTAAAGTTAGGTCAGGTAATCATGAGAGATATTTTGAATCTGAATGTGGATGTTATTGCAACCCGTGCTTTAGATGTGGTTTAACGGATTTCTTTGTTTCTCTTTTATAGCTTGGTTTTTGTATTTTGATTCGTGTTGTAGTAGACGTCATTTGTTTTTAATCTCTTCTTGTGAATTATTTGCGTATAATCTAAGTGTGTCTGAGGTTGAGGCTCTTTTGTCTTGGGGGTAGGGGCGGATATACTGTTTTCAGTCTTTATCTGATGAATCAAACCGTTTTTTGGGTAATAAATCTAGGAAAAAGTGCAAAAACGCATTCGAATTATCATGAACTAGATGGAAAGGGACTGTTAATCATCATGAAATATAACATGGCTTCTCTATTGTTTTTTAGATAATTTATATAGTTTAATGCCCATTATTGGAATGTCTGATATTGCTTATCATTTATCTTCTTATAAGAAAATATCGCTCACTATTAATTAACATTACTAATGCAAATTAATGCTTAGATTGTTGTTGTATTTTCACAGACACACATGTTTAATTTTTTCATTTACGATTCATTTTTTAAGGTGACCGAGATTGAGGAGAAATAGCCATGAATGAAGTGTTTAGACGAGTTCTATCTAAAACGGAGGCTGAACGCCATTTCATAAGAATACCAAAGGCCTATAGGTCGGTGTTTCCTCCGACTGAGATAGTATTTAAAATCAAAATTAAAAATGAAGAGTTTAACGCTAGCGTAGACCGGCAAGGTAGAATCTGGACAGGATCTTTCTGTTACTCTTTACCATACTTCAAAGAAGGATCTTCAGTATCATTCTACAAAGAGCCTTATAATGTGTTCAAAATAATCTCTGAAAAAAGCTAGCTAGAGAGCCCTAATATGAAAAGGCATTTATGGAATTTTAGCTAGTTTACTCTTCTTTGAGAAGGAGCCTGGCGATATATTAGCTTATTTTCTAATGATACGATGCGATTGATTAACGCGTAGATATTCCTCTGTAATACACTGACTTTTCTGATTGATATCTTGACAAATAAAATCTGATAATACTAAATTAGGCGTTTAGCTTGTTTGCGGTCAAAAAGTAATTGAGCGCACGCTTAATGGATTTTTCATACAACCGATAATTAAGTAAATGCGGCGGTTTAGGAAAACCTTAAGACTTTTACTAGGAACTATTCTTCGGGTGTGGAATCTTGTCATATGATGATGAGGTTTTAAAGTATATTGACTCACATAAAAGTGAGATAATTGTTCTTATGCAGAGCTTAATACAAACTGAGAGTGTCACAGGCAATGAATCTAGGATAGGTGCACTGATGGCTGAAGAGTGTAGAAAAGACGGATTAGATGTTGAACTTGTAGAGCCAGCAAAGAATAGGACGAATGTTGTAGCTAGGTACAAAGGAACAACAGGAAATCCGAAGGTGGTAATGTACTCTCACTATGATACTGTAGCTCTTGGAGATCCGACAACATGGACTCATCCAGCCCTATCAGGGGAAATAGCGGATGGTCAGATATGGGGACGGGGCGCTAATGATGACAAGGTAGGTACATGCTGTTTGACAATGGCCTTCAGAGCTATAAGAGAGCTTGGGATAAAGCTGAAGGGAGATATTCTCTTCACTCACGTTGCGGATGAGGAGAAGGGTGGAAAATTTGGATTCAAATACCTTATGGACAATGGATTTGGTGAGGGCTATGATTATTTCTTCTCAGCCCATGGAGGATCCGGGCAGACTGTAGGAATTGCTGCAAATGGGTGCAGACGATACAATATCATCGTATATGGGAGAGCAGCTCATACAGCCAGAGTAGAAGACGGGGTTAACGCTGTCGTTAAGGCTGCTGAACTCATTCGTCGACTTCAAGTACTCGCATATGAAGTTAACAAAAGAGAATATCCTCTTCCAGATACAGACACGATTATGAAGTCTAGATTCTCCATAAACAAGTGTGTGGGATATGTCTCCCCAAATACAGTTCCTGACCGTTGCGAACTCATCATAGATCGAAGGTTCACTCCTTTAGAGACTTGGGAGCAGACTGAAAAGGAGATTAAAAAAGTGTTTGACCAGTGCAAAGCTGACGATCCAGAATTCTGCGGGGAAGTATCAATGGATTCAAATGATTGGTACGAGCTATCTGTTGCACCTACCGATTCGAGTATAGTGAAAAGTATTCAAGATGCAGCAGAAAAGATAGTGGGATTTAAACCTAAACCTGCTGGAGGCTCGCACTCAAGTGATCATGGATTCTGGTCAAGCAAATATCATAAACCCTTCGCTGGTTATGGAATCAGTGGCTCTATTAGCCATGCTTCAAATGAACGGACTAAGGTTGAAGATGTGATTAAGACAACAAAGGTGTATGCTCTTCTTATGTTGGATCTTCTTGGCACGAACTGAATTTCCACTTTAATTTTTTTCAAAGTTTGCTCTAAAGTTAAGATTGACTGGTGCAAAGTAAATGCGCACTTGATTATATTATAATATTAAGATTTTTGAGAATAGAATCTGTAGAAGTTTAGCTATTTGTGGTTAATTGAGAAGTCTAGTAAAGGTTTTTTGTCTTTTTATCCTATTCTCAATCCTTCAAGGATGTATTGAATGGCTATTGATGCTATGAACAAAGCCATGAGTTTTGAAATAACAAGTGATCCTGTCTTTCCGAGGAATTTGTGAACCGGATCTATGAATCTGAGAATAAGTCCTACAAAAGAAAATGTTATTATAACCGATAAGACAGCGATGACTACACCTGATGTTTGTAGACTTAGTATTGTAGTTGTTATCGCTCCTGGGCCTACCAGTAACGGACAGCCTATAGGGACTGCACCGACAGTTTCAAAAGATTCCGGTTGCTCTTGCCAATTATTTAATATGAGAAATCTTATGGCAATAATGAGAAGTAGTATACCCCCTGCGATCTGAAAGCTGTGGAGAGTTATACCAAATAGGAGCAATATCTGCTGCCCGGCTAGGGTGAATGACAGCAGCAGAATAAGTCCTACAATTGTCGCTGTGTTGAAGATTTTCCTCCTCTGTTGAAGATTTGTCTTATCTGTTAAACTAACAAAGATTGGTATATTACCAAGAGGATCTACAACAATGAAGAGAGCGATAATACCCTTTACCAACTCTGGTAAAAAAGTCATTATTAACAGAGTAAGATCTTCGAACATGATTTGTTATACTTCTGCGCGTCCTATTTGAGTTTAAAGTTAAAAAATGAGAGAAGATGTTCGCTGTATCCTTAAATGATTTTTAGAATTAACATTTCGATTTAAGGTGTTTAAGGAATGATTATCTACATATTTTTCCGTCTCTTTAATGGATAATCCAGATGTCTCAATCTCAAAATATGTGACACTAGACCTTAAAATAATATATAGTTAAGCAAATCTACTAGAACAAAAAGATTATAGCTAAAACTGTAATGACTGGTAATATAGATGGGACTTATCAAAACAGGAATTGCAGGTTTAGACGAGTTTCTAGGCGGCGGTCTACTACCAAGAGTGTACGTTCTCCTAGGCTCGCCAGGATCTGAAAATGATCTATTCGCTCGGCAAGTAGCATATAATAGGACGACCCTCGGTGGAATATCCTATTTTCTATGTTCAAAAACGCCAGAGTCTATCAGAGATGACATGCTTTGCTACAAATTGGACGTTGCGTCCAAGGAAGAAAACGGAGTTTGGCGCTTTATAAAACTTGATAAGGAAAAAAATCTGACTGACATTTTTTCCCGTGAAACAAAACAGCAAAGAAGTATCGTTCTAGATTCGCTATCGGATATTCTACTTACAACACCTGATATGGAGAAAATCAGAGAGTTACTTAACTTGTTGTCATCCAGAAGTAGAGAGAAGAACGAATTGTATCTCCTTCTACTAACTGAAGGGATGCACGATCAGAAGGTCGAAGTCTCCATAGAACACTTTGCAGACGGAGTGATAAGATTTACAACTATTTGGAGCGGAGAAAACTCAATAAGGACTCTCAACTTCAAGAAGTTGAACGGAGCAACAGTTCCATCGCGAAGCTTAGTCTATTCAATCGGATCCCGAGGCTTCATCATAGAGACGACAACCAGAATAACATAAGAAGTAAAAAATAGTTGATTCTAAGTTCATATCAGATAGTTTGTAGTCGAACTTTAGCATTTTAGAAAAATCATTTGAAGATAATATAAGAAGATAATATGAAAAGATGATGCTTTAGAGAGAAAAGTAGAAGCCAAAGCCATCGAATTCATGAATCATGAGCATATATTTAAGATTCATAATTGCTATATTTATTTCAAATCGAAATTAGTCAGCTATGAAAGTAATGAACCGATACAGGAACTCAAGAGATTATGTATCTGATCTCTTTACGCTGTTAATGATCGCAGGAAGCATAGGAATTGCATTGAAGTTCGTAACATTCCCGATAATTCTTAACAATAATCTAGCAGCAGACAACATTTTAACCGGTGCTTTCTTCCCATATTTCCCAAACCTTCTGGACTCATAATTCATCATTCTCTCAGTACTGTTTCCTACATGGTAAACCTTCAAGAGTAGATGACATATCAGAAGACTCCTTGGATGACTTGCGTCGTGGTGAAGATTAAAATCGTAGTGAAGATCGGAATCTGGAATTAATTTATTCCTTGTTAGATGGTAAAGATGAGTAACGGTGATATTAGATTTAAAGAACAAATTGGAATTGTTACCAGTGAGGCTTCTTCAGAGCAGTTTAAATTTTTTGTGACACCTCTAACAAATAACCTTGGAGTGGGAAAGGACGACTACATAATTATAGAATATAACCTATATGGAAAACCATGTCCATTGCTTGCGGTAGTTAAGGATCTCATAAACTACGAGGAAGTTATCGGCACATCAATAAGAGAGAATAAATCTGTCAAAACAATAGCCACAGGAGAGATAATCGGATGCGTAGACATAAGAAACCCAGAAGTGAAGATATTACGAAAGATATCAACACCCCCAACACCTGGATGCAGAGTCTTCCTGCCTTATCTTGAATTCCTTGAGGACGTATTTTCAAGAACTCAAACTGGAAAGCTCCTTAAAAGACCACTACACATCGGAGAACTTTTAAACGCAAACTCCAAACAAGGAGGCCTTAAACCCCTCAACTTCTATCTTGATTTTGAAAACCTTACCAATAATCACATGTTGATATCAGCTATTTCAGGTCATGGCAAAACATCCTTGGCCTCAGTCATAGTCGAAGAAATAGTG
>JAUPKU010000168.1 GCA_030837285.1 Thermoproteota archaeon
AGTTTCATAGCCGCTTTTGAAATCGCTTATAATCGAATTGCTGTAGAACCTATCTCAATAAAACATACAAAAGACCTAATTGGTCAAGAAACATGGGAGTTCGACAAACCCAAAGAGATAGTCTTCAGGCAACAACCTCTAGTTCAGTCTAAACCATCAGAGGACCTGCTGAATCAGTTAAAAATGAGGTTTATAAAAGGAGAACTATCTGAGGAAGAGTACAAGGCTAAACTTCGTATACTACAAGAGAAATAAACTAATGTACTTTTACAAAAAAGCTTGCTTTTTCTATTTGAATTTTTTTAGAAGAGAATGATGAGCGATAAATCTCTAATTCTAAGGCTTTAGTTATTATAATAAAAATATAATACACATGTCCTTATCTACTCAATCGACGTATGAAAGCTTAAAACGAGTTTTATTCACTAAACAGTTCTTTCCTCATTCAGCGCGCTAAAATCGTATGGGTTGGTTGGATTAAAATTTCCTTAACCTGTAGGTTTACAATTTAATATAATATCTTAATCTTCAATTATAGATTTATTTTAGAAATCACAAAAAACGCTCGCGGTTACTATAATGTTTGTAATGATTGTTATTGCTCTTCTATAGCCATGTAACTTTTGTATCCCGTTTTGTCAATTGCCTTTTTAATCGTTGCCGAATCAACCAACTTCGGATCGTAATCTATGAAGACTTTATTCAACATGATTGCAGCCTTAACATCGCTAACCCCTCTTAATTTTTTAACCTGCTTCTCAATTGCGAAACCACATGTAGCACAATTCATCCTCGTAACAGATACTACTATGCGATTTTTCTCTGTCCCTTTTTCGTCTTTAATCTTCTCTTCTGCTGAACCCTTTTTATTTTCCACTGTACGACCTCGGATTTTCATCATTCAGAAAGTGGGTTTAAATCTTTCTAGTAGAAGGGAGTTACTCACCACGGTTACTGAGCTTATGGCCATTGCCCCTGCAGCGAGGAAAGGAAGCACATTGTATACCTGAGCTCCAAAGAATGGAATTAAAGCTCCCGCGGCGATCGGAATAAGAACTGCGTTGTAGCCAAAGGCCCAAAAAAGATTCTGTTTAATCTTACTTACCGTGCTTTTACTCAGCCTAAGAGCTGTGACAACATCCCTCAAGTCATCTTTGATGAGAACGATTCCACCCGTTTCCTTCGCCACATCTGTACCACTACCTATTGCGATTCCCACATCAGCCTTAGCCAAAGCAGGGGCGTCATTAATCCCGTCCCCAACCATTGCTACAACCTTTCCATCCTTTTGAAGGCTCTCAATGATAGCTTCTTTCTGCTGAGGTAGAACCTCTGCAAAAACTTTTTCTATGTCTAGCCTTCTCGCAATTGCCTTGGCAGTTCGCTCATTGTCCCCAGTGATCATTGTAACATCTAAGCCCATACGCTTTAACTCAACAACCATCTCTACGGCGTATTCCTTCAGAGTATCAGAAGCGCAAATCACACCCGCCAACTCACCTTTGGCTGAGAGGAACATAACCGTTTTCCCATCCTCCTCAAGTTCCTTCACCTTTTCTTCGACCTTTGAAAGATCAATTGCTATCTCGGTCATGAGCTTTCTATTGCCCAACTGGATCTCTGTACCTTGAATCCGTGCTTTCACTCCTTTTCCCGGTATCGCTTCAAAACCTACAGGGTCTAGAAGCCTGAGTAAGCGTGAAGACGCTTCTTTTTCTATTGCTTCACCTAAAGGATGCTCAGAGCCTTTTTCAACAGATGCTGCAAATGTGAGAACAGTGTCAGCATTATACTTGCCATACTGTATCACGTCTGTAATAGAGGGCTTTCCCAAGGTTAATGTACCCGTCTTGTCAAATAAGATAGAGGTAACCTTTTGGGCTATCTCCAAGTTCTCTCCACCTTTGATAAGAATACCATTTTGGGCACCCTTGCTCGTTCCCACTAGAAGAGCAGCAGGGGTGGCTATCCCGAGAGCGCAAGGACAAGCTATCACCGTTACTGAAACAAATACGAGAAGGGAAAACTGCAGACCTATCCCTCCAACAAAATACCACAAAAGAGCTGATCCCAATGCTATCAGGATCACAGCAGGGACGAAATATGCCGCCACCTGATCAGCGAGCTTCTGAATCGGCGCTCTTCCAATCTGGGCTTCCTCTACGAGCTTAACTATCTGAGCCAGCGTGGTGTCTTGACCAACCTTTGTTGCCTTAATCTTTAACATACCAGTCTTATTAATCGTGGCCCCCACAGCCTCATCGTCCTGGTTCTTCTCCACAGGGATGCTTTCACCCGTGATCATAGACTGATCCACGGAGGAGCGGCCATCTGCCACAATACCGTCCACCGGAATCTTTTCCCCAGGCCTGACGATGAAGATGTCGCCTACCTCTATCTGTTCGACTGGAATTTCGATTTCCTGTCTACCCCTTACTACATGTGCAAACCTGGGCTGAAGATCCATAAGTCTCCTCACCGCCTCAGATGCCCTACCCTTGCTTACATGTTCCAGGAACCTACCCACAAGCACCAGCGTAATTATTACTGCTGCTGTGTCAAAGTAGACGTTGTTAAAGATGAAAGACGAGGGAAAAAACGTTACAAAGGCGCTGTATATCCACGCTGCACTTGTCCCCAAGGCTATGAGGCTATCCATGTTTCCCATCCTGTTCCGGATGGCATCATAAATTCCTCTATAGAATTGCCATCCAAAGAAGAATTGAATTGGTGTATCAAGCACTAGGAGAACATAGTTGTTAATGTCCATTGGCAAGAAACTAACGTATGTTAAGAACAGGATGGGAGCGCTCAAGATTACCCCGACGACCACAGATATTTTCAAACGCTTAATTTCAACTTCTGGGGCCATGAACTCTTTCATACAGGTTTGGCTGCAAAAGTAGTAGGTGATTCCTCTAACAGTTACCTTGAATTCAGCAGTCTTTTCATCCACAAACATTCCGCAGATTGGATCTTTCGCCATAAATTCTCATCATCTCAAGCTTCGATTAAAGAATTAGAATTGTGCGACGTAGACTTTTTAAAGAAATGAAGCTCAAATGCCTGAAATAGGCACTTTCTAGGTTTCCCTTTTCCTCAAAGACAATCTTTCTTGTTGTTATCTTCGAGACAAGTAATCAGGGGATGGTTATCCTACATTAATTATTTCTCATCTGCTCCTAGAGTGCGTGAGGATTCTAATGTAGTCTTTCTGTGTGGCTGTCCAATTTTCCGTCGATATAGGCTCTAATAGCCTCATCCACTGACTCTATATCTGTTATGAACGGCTTTAACCCAGCTTCCTTCATAGCTTCGAAGGCACCCCACCCCATTCCACGGGCGATTATAGCCTCGCAGTCCGTGATGTTTGACAGCATCGAATTATGCGTAGCTGCGTCTCCGTGGTCATGGCCATGGATCCCGCCAACTTCGTTCTGACGGCTAGATCCCTCGACGTGGTGTCCCGCCTTAGGTCTCCTCTCAGATCCCTTTATTATATCATCTTGGATTTCATATACCTGATAGTACCTAGCTTTCCCAAAGTGCTGGGAGATGGTCTTACCGTCATCTGTAACAATTGCAACCTTCATTCTTTTTTCAGCCTCACTCGAAGACTATTAACGCTATCCTCTTCTTCGCTTCGATCAGTATATTCTTTATTTTAGATTTTCTTTCCACTTATTTTTCAGACTCCCAAAAACTGTTCTATTTTCTTGACTATTTCTTTAAGAGCCTTTGTTGCGGGGGAATTAGCATGTTCTGTTATGAACGGTATCCCATTATCGGAGTCACTACAAATATCAGTATCTATCGGAATGCTTCCAAGGAATGGAACAGACAGATCCTTAGCTATCTTCTGTCCACCGCCAGTTTTGAATATGTTAACCTTTTCTCCACATTTTGGGCAGATGAATCCACTCATATTTTCGATTACGCCTATCAATGGGACGTTGAGTTGTCTGGAGAAAGTGACAGATTTCTTGACAACTATCTCTGAAAGCTCTGAAGGCAAAGTAACTATGACAGTGCCATCCATCTCAGGAATTAGTTGCATGATGCTGAGAGGTTCATCTCCTGTTCCCGGTGGAAGATCTATGAACAGAAAATCGAGTTCACCCCAGAGCATGTCAGAGAGGAATTGCTTTATAGCGCCCATCTTAAGTGGTCCTCGCCAGATGACAGGTGATTCATCATTTTCCAGCAGAAAATCCATTGAAACAACCTTGATTCCCAAAGGACCGGGCACTGGGAATATACCGGGAGGTCCGACTTGGAACCGCTGACCATGCAAACCGAGGATCTTTGGCACAGAGGGCCCAGTTATGTCCGCGTCGAGGATTCCTACCTTATTTGCATGATTATGCAATGCAAAAGCGATTGCCAGATTCACAGTTACCGTGCTCTTACCTACTCCGCCTTTGCCACTAATTATGGCGATCTTATGCTTGATTTTACTCATCCTTAGTTTAAGTATGTCTTGTTCAAGCTGCTCCTTCTTTGAGTCAGTACAAGCGTCCATCTTTGTACAATCGTTACATTTTCCATTACATTCTTCGCTCATGCTCTATATCTTCCGTCCCTATCTTGTTCCTTTCTTCAAGGAAATAGTTTAATATATAACCGTAATTAATAGTTTTTGTTTATAAAACAAACTAAGTGAGAAGCTATGAGCGAAAACAAATCTGATAACCCGCAGTGTGCTTTATGCGACGTCAAGGACAAAGCATGTCGAATAGAGAATGGAACAGGGCCCATCTTCTGCCCCACGAAAAACAAGAAAGAAACAATCAAGCAGGCTATAAACGAGTATGAAAAACCTACGGTGAGAGAGTTCTCCAGGATGGCTTCCATTCAAGAGGCTGAATGCTATTCTGACAGGGATGTGAAGCCTTATGTGCCGCATCCAGTTAAGCCGAGAGTTCAGGAGATATGTGAGCTCGCTAAGAAGATGTCTTATAAGAAGCTCGGCATCGCTTTTTGTGCGGGGCTCCACAATGAAGCCAAGGCTCTCGCAGAAATCCTCAATGCTCAGGGATTCAACGTCGTATCCGTAGTATGCAAGGTTGGGTGCACACCAAAAGAAGCCATAGGAATAAGAGATAACGAAAAAGTCAGGATTGGAGAGTTCGAATCAATGTGTAGTCCAATCGTCCAAGCTATGCTTCTTAACGAAGCAGAAACCGACTTCAACATACTAGTAGGCCTCTGTGTCGGTCACGACTCACTCTTTTTTAAATATAGTAAAGCTTACACAACCGTGCTGGTAGCCAAGGATAGGGTTCTAGCACACAACCCCGCAGCAGCCCTATACACAAAAGACGGATACTATGCCCGTCTCCTAAGGCCTGGGATAGATGTTGAAAAAAATAGGAAACTCTGAAAATAGGAGCCTGCACTAATTACCTCACCTATTTTCTTGGCAAGATAATTCAGTCATTGATGATTTGGGAAGAACCGTATTTGGCTTTAATAGGATAAGGACTTGTCTGATTTGAGGAATATTAAATGAGAATTTTCAGTTATCGAGATGTTGAAGCAGAAAAGGCTGAAGAAGGAGCATCTAACCTGAAGGTGAGGTGGCTTATAACAAAAGACATTGGGGCAGAGAATTTCGCCATGAGACTTTTCGAGATGGAACCAGGGGGATTTAGTCCTCTTCATAACCATCCATGGGAACATGAGGTCTTCATCCTAGAAGGCCGCGGTCTCGTCAAAGGCGGAGGAGAAGAGAGAAATCTTAGAGAAGGCGATGTGATCTTTATACCGCCAAATAAAGTACATCAATTCAAAAACACTGGTGAAACGACAGTGAAGTTTCTTTGCATTATCCCCTATAAGAAATAGGTAAATTATGACAGATCCTAGCGATGGCGCAGCAATAACTAATTTTCTTTTTTTATCTTTTATCTCACTAGAAAATCTCAAATTCAAACTCTTCTTCGAGTATCTCTTTAGCTATACATCTTGCTCATTATCTCAACGTAGACAATCTCAGTTTTTTTCCAAGCGTCTCATGAACTCCTTCGAGTGCGAACTATCATATTTCTTTGCGTTATCAGTTAGCTTCCTCTCAGCAGGTAATTCTGCGAGCAGATTTTTCTAGCGTCTTCACATGCCTTCTCAGCTTCTGAATAGTCTCCGCTCTTGAGATGTTTTGCGCTGGAAGCACATAGTTTTGTCTCCTCAATACAGGATTCATCATTATTTTCCACGCATAGCTTGGAGACGAAGGAGCAGAGTTCAGCAGCCTCCTGAAAACGTTTCTCACTACGAAATTTCCTAAATTCTTGACAGATAAGAAAGTCCATTTGACAATAATATGACGACAATATTTTCTCTAAAGCCATTCCATTTCACCAAAATTCACTTTTCAAAGATGATCTTAAGATGAGTCAATTCCTAAGTCAGACATATTCTCTGGAAACGTGTACACAAAGTCTTCAGATTTCTCATATTCTTGCAGGTAATCACTGCACAGGTACTTCGACTTATAGCCAGAATTGTTTACCTTTAATCTCAATCAACTCATTTTTTAACTAAATGGAAAAACGCGTCTTATTGATGGGTTTCCTAAAGATAAGAAAGCGATTTTGAAATTTCCTGTCTTCTAACTTAAGATTCCTGCTGGCGGCTAGTTCTTCAACATCTTTCTCTTCTATGTGCATCGGATACACGGCGATAAAGCCTCCTCGTTTGAGTA
>JAUPKU010000169.1 GCA_030837285.1 Thermoproteota archaeon
AAGAATGTTCTTCGTGCTTTTAGTTGTATTCTGAGTCATAGGGCACGCACTCTCACTCTTTAAAATATTCTATTGAACAATTGTTTTAGGTTACTATTTAAATCCAAACTCGCGCTTAAACCTATGCATAGAATGTTTTAGGTGCTTTTCCAATAATTTCCGCTATCTTACTCTGAACCTCTTCTGAGATTTTAACTAGTCTGGTAGTTATCTCTATATAACCCCTAGAAAGGGCATACTCCAAGAACGCTCTATCATAACCCATCGTCTCAACCTCGTTAATAGGCAATATTCCCTTGGCATGGATTATCTTTAGAAGTAGCTGGTACATCCTCGTTTCATCGGTAGGTACTTGCTCAGCTGTAAAGCAGTTCTCCACAAACTTGATTCCCTCCATTGTAATTATGACATACATATTTTCCAACGTCTCTTGATTGGTTGTAGGTATTATCCTCTGCATTCTAACACCTCGCTGGGAGCGTCTATTCAATTAAGTATTGTTCAGTGCGAGAAGACCATCTGTAATGTCTTAGTGGCAGCGACTTCTCGTAATTTCCAGGAGTTTGCTTTGTTTGCTCTTTTTCTTTCTTAGTCGTTTTCTTCACAACTGCAAAGGTCATTAGTGATGAAAGCGATAACAAGATTGCAGGAAGAACAATTTTTCTCATATATCTTCACTATGTTATTTGGTAATGAAAGGTTTCTATTAAGCATCTGTTATTTCATCAATACAACAATAGTACCATTAATGGGAAAAAAATAGAGAAGAATAGATGTTATCAAAAGTAAGCCCGTTAAGCGTTAAATACTCTTACAGAAGCGACTTTCTAATTGGTAATAGTCGATGAATGAGATTGAGATTACGGAGATAATTAGGTTTTTTATTAAGGAAAACGAAGGAAAACGCCAAAGACTTGAGAGAATCCCAAGCCAAATCATTGATCTCAATGACGTTGCTAAAAACCTCACTCAAATATTCTATTACCTAGAAAACATAACTTCAACTTTGGACTCCGCAAAATCCATGCCAACTAGTGACAATGAATTAATACACAAACTGGAAAATGCCCAATCAATATCATCTAAGGAGAGACTAGAAGCTATGAAGACCATCAGAGAACACAATGAAAAGAGGATAATTGAATTTCAGATCACAAAAGAGAGAATGGGATTAACTGTTGATATGGAAACATCAGTTATGATAGCTTTGACACTGATGTATCGGCTTCAAATGGAAATAGGGAAACAACATTAGCTGTGTCGATAAACTTGCTGAATATTATTCTTCTCTAGCATCTAGGAACTTTGATTTTGAGCGCACGCTCATTGATTGAACGAGTATTTGCTCTTGTTGATTCCTTTATAAAAAGGGGTTTTGTAATAGAATCATCAAGAAGAGAGAATGATGATTTCTTTACAACGGGTAGTTTAAAAAAGATTAAAATGTAGTCCTAAACTCAAAAATAATCAAAAACTCATTTTGCTTATTGAGCAGGGAATATAACATTCTATTTTCTGTTACTGTAATTACTCAATCACACATCCTTAAATTGATTGAAATCCATTGTTTACATTGTTCTAGTTTTTATAAGAATAGAGGTAAATGAAAATGGAACGTGAAAATAGGATTAAATGCGATATATGTGGAGAAACTTTCAGCAGTAAGAAAGGACTCAATATACATAACAAGATTGTCCATGGAATTTCAGAAGAGGAAGAAAAAGAGTTGGAAGAAGGTACTGACAAAACGTTAAAACATGGATAAGTAAATAATAGTATCCAAAAATATACGAGAATCCAGCCGACAAGGGAAAACTTTCATCTGATTTTTACCTTATTTAGATATAATAGAGCGCGTTGATCTTTTATCTCACTATTGGAGTAATAATATGAAAAAAAATTGTGTTAAAATTTATAGGCCGCCTCTTCTCAAAGTTGGACATAGAGTTAGAACAGATGTACATATTGCATAAAGACAGTCTAGATAAACTAGTTCCGATATGCATCTCGAATGAATCCCTGATTAAGTTTAGTTGTGCCTATATCGAGACTCTCCATATACTTCATAATCATTTGCAGAAGAGCTACTTTGGATTTCCAGATTCCTATAGCTATGTCGAAGAAAACAAACCAATAGAATGGGATAAGTACTGTGGGGACAATCAAATATCAGATTTGGAATGACTAGGATAACAGTTGAGCCAAATAAAGAGTAGTTAGCGCGTGCTACAAGATTGGTGTTACTCTCAGGCTTCAAAGAAAATAAGAATAAGATAGACGACCTAACAGACGAAATTGTCAACGCTTTGGAGAAAATGCAATGAAGTTGCTAACGATCTTTGGAGAAAGCTATTCTCTTGTGGAGTATAGGTCTAGCAAAGACCATGTTGATTTTAAGAACCGTGAAGTTGTAGTGGAACATTATAAGAGGTCTTCAGAAGCAGTTCTGAGAGATTTTCTAGATCAGCTTCTCTACGATAAGTTTTCAGACATTGCAAGAGACTTTAAGTCTGGGGGAAAAATAGATCTGTTTGGGAATCTGGATTTTGAGATAACTGAAAAAATCGATAAAAAGAAACAAAGGATAGCTAAACTCAAAGGAAATAAAATTCTAGTAACGCGTAAGGCCGTGTCCTTGCCAGAAAATATCTTAAAATATATCGTGGCACATGAAATAGCTCACATAGTCTCTAAACGTCATACCGAGAGATTCTGGAAAACCGTAGGACTAATATTCCCTGATTATTTACAAGCACAAGAACTCCTAGCAAATCACTCAAAATCAATAGCTGATTAAAAATTTTTATTTGAGGAGAGGAGTAATTGTACTAATTAGCACACACTCGCTTACATGAATATATAGTTAGTACGCGCTTTTTGAATTATCATAACTGTCTACTAATTCGTCTAGAAATGTAATGAGATTCGGCTTCATTTCATTCACATCCAACAATCATCATTTTTATGGATTCTTCTTCGTGCTTATCTTCAATAAAGCCCAAGTTCAGAAAGAACGTTTTTGCTACAGTATTGTTTTCTCTTATCCACACAAAGGAATCTTCAAATCTAGTTGATAACACATGTAAAGCAAATTGTACCAATTGTTTACCAATGCCATGTTTTCTCCATTTGGGATTAACACAAAGAGAAGTAATTTCAGACGTGAACATGTCTAGAGCAATAGAACCTGTCAATTCTACTTCTTCGCCTATCATCAAAGCTACATAAAAACGCTTTCTCGATTCCAGAATTTCAGTTGCCGTCATCATGTTTAGGAATCCTTCACCGTGTTCCTTCATCAAACTTTCTATTTGCAAGGCTATGTCGTTGGGACACACTCCCCAATTTGTAAGTTCAGAAATACGCATGATTTTCAATAAACATTCTGTTTTTGTGTTATTTTCGCTTTGCATTTCTTTTTCCCTCAACTTACTGTCCAAATTCTGAACTCACAATTGCCTTTCTTGTTAAGTGTTATGACTTTTAACGTACATTTTTCTTTATCGTTGTATTGGAAATCAACGCAACTGCACTTTTTAATTTCAGTCGTCATTGTCATTCGCCATCTCTATGTTCATCTACCCATCTTTTATGGACTCCTCATTCTTTTACCAATTCTTCATAAAACTTTGCTTCTACTTCTTCACGTAAATTCATCCTCAATTTCTTTGCTTCTGCCTTCTTACGCTTTCGCAATTCTTGAATTTTTCTTCATCATAGTCTTGTTCGCAATCTTCACAACATGGTAGCGCGCGTGCATGTGTATTTTTTTGATTAAAATCTAACCCCAAACCCAAAACGCCTAATATTTAGAAACCACTTGAAGAAAGAAGATGTTCTTAAACTCATTAGGTGTATATTATGCTAAATCAGTAATCTTTAGTTCAGCCTCAACACAAACTTATGAACAGAGGGATTATATGAAAAGTCCTTGTGTACATCACAAATGCATTCAGTGTTGTCTAGAAACTGAGATGCCTTTATCGAAGAAAGACCTCGAACAGATAAAAAGATTAGGATTCAACTATAATTATTTTGTTGTCAATAAAGATGGTTGGTTACAATTAAAGAATTACAATGGAAGATGTGTTTTTAATGATGGTAATCAATGCACAATCTATGAAAACAGACCAGAAGGCTGTAAACTTTATCCCATAATCTACGATGAAGACAAAAATTGTGCATTGTTAGATAAGGATTGTCCGCATAGAGATGAATTTAAAATTCTAAAACTCGATATAGTGACATTGATATCTCTTATAAGAAAGCTTGACTACGAGAAGAAGAATTGAGCACGCGTTTATTCTTAGGAGATCTACCTTACATTTGAAGATAGCTAGTTATGAAGGGTTGAATTCGTAGTTTAACCATTTAGATATGGATTTCAGTTTATCTGAGTCTTCATCATTAACTTCTTTGTCTCCCCTCATTAATGCAAATGCCTTTAACAGTAACTGGAACTGGCATTTATGCCTGAATCCCATACTACCTTCTTCTGCGTATTCCCTGTATGTTCCATCCTTTTGTTTTATTCTGAATGTGAATGACTCGGATTCACCTAATCTTATGGCGTATTCTTCTGCGATGTCAGCGTATTTCTCAGATATTGATATTTCTAGGGGGTCTTTCGGAAGTTCCAACATTGTTTTTCTGTCTTTTATGGTGTATCTTCCTATCACTCTGAATACGTTATAGGTTCTCTCTTTAGTGTAAGTGTACGAGAACGGTACTATCCTACTTGAGAATCTTATTCGGTTCCAGTATCTTCTTTTATCGAGGAATATTTTCGGTTCTCGCTCTTTTTCAGACTCGAAACAGAATTTTCCAATTTTCTATAAAGATTCTTTATGTAATCTCTTCTTTCTTGATAGGACGGAAACTTCATTCGGTAGTAGTCATAGAACTCATTTAGGTTATTGAAGGGGTTCGGATTTTCGAAACCAAAATGCCTAGTATATCCTTCTAATTCCAAGTATAGTTGCTCATACTCTTTACTTCTTTCTGTCATTACTGCTTTACCTGTTGAAACTAAAACCATAAGGCTTTGAATCTTCGCAATTTTATTTTTGAAATCTACAACCACAATAATTTCTGGCTTAGAATTGGCAGTCTTAGAAATATCTCTCCCTTCAGTGTTCTCTTCTTTCGGTATAATATCCATTGGTCCAATGACTAGCACATTTTCATATATGGGAGTCTTTTTTCCCTCCCCATAAACGACTTCACGAAGAAGCAACTCTATCGCCATATTCTCGTCAGTTCCATATCCTTGAACCAAATCTTGTGGCATATGTAATAATCTTGTTTCACGAGTCGTTGTTCCACTATCAACATTATGGCTAGTGCAAGATGTCTCAAAACTGAAAGTTCTTTTTATAACGTATTTTTTAGTGCCATCCGTATTCAATAATTGGACGGCTTCTCCAAATATGTGTGGACAGGGAATACGATACAATTTGAAATATCCCCAAGTCTTATCATCTTCAAGATCAACACCGAAAGAAGGAAGATAAGTTGAAGAACTTTCAAGTGCCTTGATCTTCTTTATAATCCTGTAAGGCATTTACTCAAACCTGCTGACAAATCATATATCTCAATTGGCTATTAAATCTAGTTGCGTGGTAGCGGCGCAGGCTAGATAAAAGAAAAAGCAAATATCAAGTTTTAAGACAATCGTGTTAATTGAAGTTTGTAATTTGTAGTTTATAATTAGCGCGCGTCAAGCATTTGGTTTAGCGTGGGCTATTTAGTTCTGGGTACAGTTCATTTATTGTGCGTGGACGGTGGTCCTCGAAGACTTCGTCTGCATACCATTTTGCACCAAAGGCAATAATGCTCATAAGAATCGGTATTACATCATGGCCTTTTTCTGTTATAGTCCATCTAACAAACCGCGGCTTGTCTTTTACAATGACAGCTTGGATAATCCCACATTTCTCCAGTTCATGTAATCGCATGATAAGAACCCGTGGCGTCAACTCAGGAATAGATCGGCAGAGCTGGTTAAATCTACCGATCTTATGGAGAGCAATTTCGCGGAGAATAAGAACTGTCCACTTCTTTCCCAAAACACCCATAACTACTTTAATGGGGCAATTCTTCAATTTCACTGCCGCATAGATCGCATATTCTGCTTCACTATTTGATGCCTTAAGCATAGTATACTTTTGGTATCTTCAGTGTTTAAATAGATATCCTAAGTATACTAGTATCCCAAGTATATCAGATAGAGGAAAGAATAATGAAGGCCAATAACCAAAACAAAACAGCTCAAGATAACTTGTCCATGAGGATCGAGAACAATCGATCGATGGAGCCTCTCTTGCCCCAAAAATCAGCGTCCACACACGAATACACTGATTGCAGACATCACAGGTGAGAAGCATGAAACTAGGTTGCGTATCGTGGGTATACCGGGGAACAAATCCAAGTCCTCCTTATGATGAAAGCATCAAAGCCATAAGCCAAATGGGTTTCAAGGCAACGAGTCTGTGGG
>JAUPKU010000170.1 GCA_030837285.1 Thermoproteota archaeon
AAATAGAATCAAGTATAAAACTTCCTAAAGGATCATATGATTTAACTCCGAAACTGATTGCTAAAATCGTTGGATGAGTTTTGAAAATGTCAATGATATGATCCAAGAAGCCTTAATGTTCCACTTTCTGAAGCTCATGGAATCGCGCGCGCTCTAATACAGAATTCAATAAAGTTTTCAAAACAAAGGATGACTACAAACAAATATTGTTGACTATAAGAAATGAGATTATTGAATGGGAAAACCAAAATGGAGAAACTATTGATACATTATATTTACAGAAAAAAACTCTTCCTGCATGTTATAATATTTTAGCAATGTATGCTAGACCTTCATTGTGTGAGAGAATATAAAGAATTTTAGTTATTAACTTGTTAACAAGATTTCTTAAGATAGAGAAATTTCAAAGGGACGAATATTAAATAACATAAGTAAAACAGATGACGATTCTTGAATGAAAACTCAGTTACAAAAATGCAATTTCGGTACAATGGACCCGAGTTAAAAGCTGCTGGTCCACTAGATATAAAAGAAAATATCCTTAAACTTGGATTAACATTGTTTTTTTCTATTGAAAACAAACATCCAGATGATGAAAATGAGGTTAAATCTGGTTATGACCACACTTTCACTTCTGTTTCATTAAAAAACTTCAAAGACGCTCTAAAACTACGAATTCATTGGATTTCATGGCATTCTAAAGTTGTCCTGCTAACGAGGAGATATGATACAGATATTGGTCGATTATATAAGCAATTGAATGGACTATGTGACCGAATTGAATTGGAAAAACAATTAGAGCCACTTAAGGAATTTCCTGATGGTTGGGTACCCTCTACAAAGTCTATTCAAAAACATCCAATAGGATTTATTGAATTTGTTGTTGACCGATTAGAATTAGTTGAAAAGCTGGTGAATGATACAACCAAATTCGCCCTTCTTCCACAAAGTAGTCTGGCATTATTTATTCTGTGTACGTGTATTGAGTCGTTAGGACGTTCTAGGGACTTTGTTAAATATGAAAATTGGATAAAACAAAAACAAACAAAGACTATGGTTAAACACGCCTTTGATAACTTTGATAAAAACAAAAAGGATAGCAGAGATTTCCTAATACATGTACTTACTGAATACAATAAGCATTATAGTACAAGAATAGCATCAAGAAATTTCTTTACAACATATATAAATGATGATTTGAGAGAAAAACTTGTTAAGAGTATAGTAGTCATTAAAAACAAGCCTCCAAATTTTGACTCAGTAGAAAGTTCAACTTTAAAGAGTCTTCTCTCATTTTTGGAGGATTTTCGCAACAATTTTGCTCATCGGTTAGTATTACGTTACAGTTCTCCAACAAAGGCTCTTTGGAAAGAACTTTGGGGCGAAATATTAGATGAAGAAACAAAATTTATGGGTCCCCAAATAACTTATTCTTCTGGCGCATTTGAAATCATAATAACTAGAAGTAACTTATTGGAGCTACTGACTTATGCTGTGCGAGTAGGTCTATGGCATTGGATTTGTGAACAAGGCAAGTCAGAGTACGCGTCTTAATCTAGTAACGCTCTTTAGATTAACGCGCGCTTTAATTCTTGAGCAGGCTATCAGGGATTCTCTATTGCTAGCATACACAATTGAAGTGCGTGCAGGAGCTCGAAGAAGTTCCAGTTCTTCCTCTTCTCCAACCCCATTGGCTTCAACCCTTAGCTTATGCTTCGACCTTCAATTTTTGTCTCTCTTCTCAGCTTTTGGTTCAGGTCTGTGCTTCTAGGATTGAAGACGCATTTCTTTGGATAGCGAGTATACAAATAGCTTTCCTAGACGTGGTAGAACATCCTTCTCCTACTTCATCTTAACAAGGTCGACCCTTTTTCAAGTTTTGTATACTTCCATAAGGGTAATGTACAATTTGGACTCTATATTCGAGTCATCAAATCCATCCATACCAATAATTATTGAACCTAATGCAGTATTACCAGTTAGACCATATATTCCATATTTGAACGAAGTTGAAGGGAAACCGTCCGTAAACCATCCGCAATTCTGAATTTCTTGACCCGTCTGATCTAAGAATTTTGCCACAACACGAAAGTTAGTTTCTGATACTTTATATCGCATTCTGAAAATCATATTGTTAACGTTTGTTCCGTTCAATCCTTCAACGTTTATCTTCCAAAAGCTATACCCCTGCAAATAACCAATAGTAGAGAGAATTGTCAAGTTAGCTTCAACACTAACTTGCGGATCCATACATCCGTACGAATAAGCAAAACTCCAGCCACCACTAGCAAACACATCTTTTTCCCAAAGTATTTCTGTACTTGAGATGTGACTTGGATTTAAGTAAACAGTGTAATCTCCCGAACTAAAAACAGGTAACCACTGAGACGTGATAGTACTTGTCATTACTTGTACATCTGAGCCTCCAAGTGCGTATAATGGACTATCAAGCACAATGTACTTGAAGTTCTGAAGGTTAATGTCCATTTTAAAGCGTGACAACATTGTTTCTACATCTTCATAAAGAAACTGTGGTTGCTTACCTATGTAAAATGAAACTTGGGCATAATCTACTCCTGTGCATTCAAGCAGAGGTATGATTGCTGGATTTATTGCTACCATATCAGACTTGATCACATGAGAATTAATGTAACGCACCATGTTTGTTTGGTCAAATGTCGGATTCGTATTGAGAAAATTAATATCAAGAAAGCTTGCCCCTATAAGCATCAAGACCATTAGGAAAAATAGAAGAAATCTGGGAAACACAATTAGGAAGGTATTTTTTATCCGACCAAGTCTTTGATAAACGATCCCAATAAAGCCCGCAGAAAAAACAAGCATGAAGATTATTTTAGAATAATTGAATATAGATGGTATTTGATTAATGAAATTTGGAATTAGAATGAGAGAAAATAGCAAAGCTGGTAAAAGAGGTTTGTCATCTTTTTGAAATATTTTATTTAACATGATCGCGATTCCTAGACAATAAAAAGGGTAAATGAGAGTTAGGTACGACCACCAGACAGCTCCAGCGATTAAGAATGTGAAAAGAATACAAATTATCGCGCTTAGATAGAAGCCATTGCTTTCTCTTTTTGTGAAAGCGAGATAAAAACATGAAATAAAGCCCAATAGAGTAAAAATATACGGTGGAGATAACCATCCTCTTCCAATATATAATGGGTCAGTATAAGGTGGAGATCCGAGTAGAAGAACCATAAGTAGGTTTTCTGGATAAAAAGGGCGAGAGGCTTCAAAGAAGGTGTCGTAAACAAACCAATGCCATCCAAAAACTAGTCCAATTATTGGATAAATCAGACTTAAAATGCCAAATGTTAAGATGTTCGATTTGTTTTTCTTTATTTTTCCGTCAATGAGGGATTGAAGCATCAGAAAAAGGAAGGCCACGATTCCTAGATATGAAGAGAGAAAGGCTAAGCCTGCTGAAATTCCAGACGAATAACTCCATTTCTTATTCTCATTCTCGCGAAATTTGAGGTAAAAGAATATTGTAAGTAAAAAGAAGAACTCGACTCCAGTATAAGATAAAGCCATTCTATTAATGAACACACTGACAACAGATAGTAGTAAGGCGGCTGACAAGCCGATGAACATATTAAAGGATTTCTTTATGATAAAAAAACAATAATACACATGATATTGTTCCCAGCACAGCGCTAGGTAATCTTGCTATGAAATAACTATTCCCAAATAATGTCACCATTGAACCAATGAGAAAATCGTAGAAAGGTGGGAAGAAATTAGGTCCCCATGTTGAATACCCATATTGGCCATGAAGCATGTTTAATCCTAATTGTAAATTGGTTCCCTCATCAGGATACCAACGTGGATAAGCTAAGTTTATTACACGAAGAATTAGAGCAATTGTACCAATAATTAAAACAACTAAAATGTCAAAAACTTTTTCTTTCTTACTTGAAAAGTTTTTCTCAATGCATTTTTTAAAAAATGTTTCTAACCTCAACACTTCCTTCTCCTTATTAACTATGATGTATAATGTTTACTCAAAATAACCATCAAATAATAAAATACTTTCTCGCAGATGTATTGATCGATAGATCATGTGCTATATTCTAGTCAGCAGCGCATGCTAAAGCTCTCTTCTCTCGCATCAAAACCAAACAGATGCAGCAAACATTATTCAAAGGAAACCATGCCGGTTAATGTTGAATGCTTTTGCTACTTGTTTGGCGGTTTCAGCAATAAGTAAAAGCATTAAATTGACTTCGCTGATTTTATCTAGATTAACAATTCCTTCTTCAATGACTTTTTTACCACCACTAAGACCATCGGTTACACAGAAATTTGCCACCTTTTTTCGAAGTCATATTTGCTTGGCTATGTTCTTATTGCAGGCATTTGGATTGTTAGCCTAATTGGGGTTTCGATGACAATTAAATCATATTCGCTTTGGATTTTGTTTGATTCTGCTATCTCGGTTTTACTATGGCTCAGAGCATCTTTACCAGCTGATAACCAGCCAATTGGTCCGTTTCTGTTCTTTTTGTCTATGACCTCTTCAATATCCGCTCCGAGTTCATGAGCTATTTTTTCGCCAATGAATTTTGTATTGCCAGTTCTTGAATAGTAGATAACTAAGCCTTCATTCACCTTCCTCCAATTAGGTTTTTTTACTCCCTAAAAAATTGGTTTGCTCACAAATTGAAAGTTGAGAAAAAAGGAATCATTAATACAGTTTTGACTGTTTCCATGTTGTCAATCATTCTCTCCATTTTATGGAGTCTAGGTTTTGTAAAAGTAGATGGGCGTTGGCTCATAATAGAGGGGCACCCAAAAATCTTACCAATGCCTAAGGAATAAAGTCATGAATTTCTTTAAATTGTCGCGCGTGCTCCATTTTCTCTTTTGACTTATGTGTGTTTATAACGCACGCTAGAGAATTAAGCTTTTTATGATTAATAGAATATTATCTTAATTCTGGTGCTTGATGTGAGTCTATCGAAAAAACCTGCAATAATCCTCCAATCTGATGAATCAATCATCAAGAAAGCAAAATGCAGATTCAAGGATTTAGATGGAGAAATATTCTTAACAGACAAAAAAAGACTGTTCCTAGTAGCTGAAGAAAAAGGACAATTAATCCAGATGATAATTACTCCAAACGAATGGCTTGGTTTAGATAAGAAGGTATTAGAAGCAAGTAATGGAACATTGAATATGTACTTGAGAAATGATGAAGGAAAAAAGAGAAAGAAATTAGCAATACAATTCAGGAAAAGTAATGAAGCTGAAGACTGGATGGACACTATAACTCTATAATTCAAACGATCGATCTTAAGCGCGCGTGCTATCAATCATTCAAGAGGATATGTTATCTGCCATGAATATTTGCAAGTCCTGAATCGACACAGTGTCAATATTAACTCCTTCTCTAATCAGATCAATAGTGAATGCTCTTAGTTTGAATAGAAAGAGCTCAACAAATTTAGGATTATTCTCCATCATATCATATTGTTCTTTCCATGTATTATCCGTAATATTAGTTAAAAGGGCAATAAATGGTTTTTTTTAACTCTTCTAACTTCAGTCTTCAACTGTAATTGGAGATCTTTAAAGTCGACTATCTTACTTAACTCACCAAAATCATTGAACGATGTCAAAGCGATACAGAAACCTTTGAACTCCAATTTCCAAAGGTCTATCTCTCGTAGTATATACTCTTTTTCAGATAGTTCGTCCGGTCGACTGTTTTTTCTACAGATGATGCTATTGATTTGCTTTACTTCATTATGGTTGTTTTAGAAGGGGTGTCATTCTGATTCATATGGACGTATTCTGCTATTTTTATAGTTTTTTCGTTTAATAAAATAGGTTTTTTAAGAATCAGCCCATTGTACTCGCTCTTCTTTCCAGCGAATATTTAATGTCTTTGTCATGTTCCTTTTCCTTCCATTTAAAAGTAATCTAGGTTACTTTCTGATTGTCAAAAGTAATAAAAAACGTTTCCTCAAATTCTTGAGACAAAAGAAAGGAGTTGAAGTGGCAAGTAGCATGAACCCAGACAATCACAGCAAAAAGCTAGTCTACATCAAATACAAAGATCACATCCTCTTCAAGCATGTAAATCCCAGACTGTACTTTGACGTTGTTAAGAGAGAAGCTGTCGGCTGGATGATATATGAAACAAACGAGTTCCTATGCATCCTAAACGACAGAAGCGTACAACCTATTCCAAATGAAGCATGTGAAAGTGGTTTTTCACTCTTGAAATCCAATATTATTGAGACAAGAGAAATCAAATAAACCCTTAAAATCATATTCTAAGAACATAGAAAAGTAAGAAAAATGCAGACGCTAACCAAAGCAGACATTGCAAATACAAAGAAGCTCCATATTTCCGAAAATTTTCCTCCAAGAGAACGAATCGCACGACAATTTCTAGTAGAAGCCTTCAAAGGTAAGATGCCTTCACTGATACCCTTCGCACTAGAAAATGAATCCATCGTGAAACTCGCGTCGATTCTCCTAAGATCTACAAGCGGAAGCAAATATACGCTGTACCAATATGTCTTCGGCGTTCACAGATTTAGCAACTATCTAAGCAAGAAACCCGATAACATGATCGGAGAAGCTTTTAACGATCGGCGAGTTGTAGATGAGTATGCGAAGAGATTGGGAGAATTCACAAGCGACTTGCAAGCTGAAGACTTAGCATTCGGAACAATAGCTAACCACGTGAAGAGAATGAAAGCACTTTTCAGAGCCAACGGAATAGAGATCATCACGCCCAGACTCCGGAGAAAAGTTGTCTATCCCGACAGATCACCTTCATCTGAAGAACTGATTAAGCTCCTCGACGTTGCTCACTTGAGAGAGAGGGTAATCATTAGCTTTCTGGCTTTAGGTGGATTCAGAGTAGGAACATTAATCAAGCATCAGTATCGCCACGTCAAGAAGGATCTAGAAGCTGGAACAGCGCCAATACATGTTCATGTGGAAGCTGAGATTACCAAGGGCAAGTATGGCGCCTATAATACATTTCTGGGATTGGAAGCAGTAGAATATCTGAAGGCATACTTTGACTTTAGGAGAAAATGCACTGAGAACGTTCCACCTGAAAAGATTGATGACGCATCACCAGTCATTAGAGATGAGCGAACAGGCTTCGTAAAATCCATTTCTGCTGGTGCAATTCATAGACTGATTTCTCGTCTCTATGCAAAGACGAATATGAGAAGAGCGATAGGTGGCAAAAGGATACGCTATGACCTTAGAGCTCATTCCATAAGGAAGTACTTTAGGACACAACTTGGATCATCCACTAAAATTCTTTTGAACTATGTTGTCTACCTGATGGGGCATATCGTTAGTACCTACAACAATATTGAGATGAAGGGCATAGACTATCTTCGCGGATTATACGCCATATCGGAACTCTCCATCAGACAGAAAGAGAAAGCGGACATTTACGAATTCGTGGAAGATATTCTCAAAGGAAAAGGATACGACAGCAACAATGAGTTACTTAGAAGAGCAATAGCTAAGTCACATAGAACAGTTTGTAGTCCGGTAAATCCTGGAGAAGAACGTAAATCGGCTATACGTAACGGTTTCATGGAGATGCTTAGGAAAGAATTCCTTGAACAAGGTAAGCAGACAAATGAGAAAAATGGAGCTTTAAGAGAAAACAAAAGCGGTATATTGTACAGTAATTTTTGGTAGCCCGGAGGAGATTCGAACTCCTGTCGTGGGGTCCAAAGCCCCATATGCCTGGCCGAAGAACATTTTCTTCTTTGGCCACTACACCACCGGGCTGTCTTTAGGAAAATTCAGATTTCCATTAACTACTTCCTAATAGGGAAGATGAAGAAAAGTTCTTTCTTATATTGATTTTTCGCTGAAAGGCTTCCCCTCTTTCAAGTATTTTTCAGGGAACTTCGTCTTCCACTTCTTTAGAAACGGTAGATCGTCTTTTCCGTCTCTTAGCTCGTCAGGAAGCATGAAGGGAATCTCGTCGATTATTGGATACCATCTTCCGCACTGCTGACAGGTGATCAGACCTTCAACTATCTCATCCTTCTCCTCAAAGACATTCAGATCTAGAGGGTAATGCTTGCAGATAGGGCATGCAAGAATATCCATAAGCTTCTTCTTCAATCAATTCACCTTCAATGGAATATTGACTTATTCCTATTTTAGTTTTTTCAGCACGCCTTTCTTTAAAATGGAAAAACTAATTAAGCAAGGACATGTGGAAATAAATCTATAAGTCGAAATTCACAGTCTTAGGAGTTTTAGAAAAATTATATGGCAGAGATATGCCCAACATGTGGGCTACCAAAAGATATTTGTGTCTGCAGCACAATCAGTAGAGAACAACAGAGAATAAAAGTTCATCTCGAAATGAGGCGATGGAAACGTCCAGTAACCATTATCGAAGGCATAGTCGACAAGAACATCGACATTGGAAGGCTCACCCAGAAACTTAAAACATTATGCGCCTGTGGTGGAACTTCTAAAAGCAACCAGATAATGCTTCAAGGAGACCATAGGGGTAGAATGAAACAATTTTTAACAGAATTAGGCTTTCCAGGCGAGAACATTGAAGTAGCCTAAAAAGCACTTAAGGCTCTTCCAAACCTGATTTTTTATTAAATCCTAAAAAAAGGAATGTAGGTATTCTCCGAAGCCCCTCTTAGACGTCCAACTTCAGAGTGTTTCTAAGACCCTTGTACCTATTTCTTACTGTGACCTCTGTTACGCCAGCTGCTTCTGCAATATCTTTCTGCGTCTTCCGTTCGCCGTTAATGACGCAAGCTATATAAATGGCTGCAGCTGCCAAGCCTGTTGGATCTTTCCCCGCTATGACCTTCTTTTCCTCAGCCCTGTGCAGAAGCTCAATTGCTGTCTGCTGGGTTTTCTCGTCAACACCGATCTTAGAACCGATTTTTGGAATGCATCGAATCGGATCAGCCATTGGCATTCTAATGTCGAGTTCTCTCAACAGTAGACGATAGCATCTCGCTATGTCTTTCTTCTTAACCAAACTAGCCTCAGCCACTTCCTTTAAAGTCCTTGGCGTCTGCGTAAACCTGCAGGCAGCGTAGAGCGCTGCAGCTGCGATAGCGAGAATCGATCTCCCTCTGACGAGACCTTTATCCAGCGCCTTTCTATAAATCAGCGCTGCTTGCTCCTTTACTGAAAGAGGAATACGAACTTTATCAGTCAGCCTGTCAAGCTCGGCCATAGCTTGGGCGAGATTCCGGTCAACAGAAGAGTGAACTCGAGCTCTAATATGCCATTTCCTTAGTCGGAGCATTTGTAGCCTTGTTGCAGCCGGAAGAGACCTTCCAAAAGCATCTCTATTTACCCTGTCAATGACTGTAGATAAGCCCTTATCGTGAACAGACAAGGAGGTTGGCGTGCCAACACGGCTCCTCTCATCCTTCTCTTCACGTGTGAAGGCTCTCCACTCAGGTCCCTCATCCATCACGTTCTCCCTAATAACTAAACCGCACTCTCTACAGACAACTTCACCCATGTCATAATCTTCGATAAGATTCTGGCTTCCACACTCTGGGCATCGAGTAGTACTTAAAATGCTACGCCTAACACTCTTGGTAGCCGCATTCATTATTTCTCCCCTCACTTTCCTTCATTTATCTTTAGGTTTAGACCGGAATTAACATCCCCTGACCTATTTAGTCAGGAAAAATCCGTCATCCACTACTAGCTAGAACTCTTTATAATTCTAGCCCGAATGCATGTCAATTAAGTTATATATAAAGCTTGCCCTTATAAAGTGTGGGTTCAAAGAAGTCAAACCGACTAATTTATAAGAACCACACAGCAGCCTAGAATATGCAGCCCGGTGGTGTAGTGGTCAAAGGAGAAAACTCCAACCAAGCATTGCAGGCTCTGGATCCCAATAGGAGAAGAAACCTGCCAACGGGAGTTCGAAAGGGCCAGAAGCTCCGAGATTCTCCCCCGGGCTACCTTTCTGTACGCGATATTATCCCCTTCTGAGGCTTTTCTTGGAGCTCCTTGAATAGGGCTTTTTTAATGGCGTCACCGAGTATCTCAAGCTGGTTCGTCTCTTCCTCATAGCCATCTAACATGGTCCTGTGCGGCTTGACAATAGTGTCTTGGACGAGATATTGTTCGGGTTTTAGGCCTAGGCTCTTCATGAATGCTTTTACTTGGTCTACTTTGCTCCACTCAGTCTGCGGCCTTATGCTTAGTCCGCTTCTTGCATAGATGGTTCTTAGATGCTCTGTCTGGCCTTTAAGGCTTAGATACGTGTCAGTCACATGTCCCATCATGTAATCAACGTAGTCCTGCTGCACCCCAAGCACTGTCAATTGTGTTCTGAAGTATTTTCGCAGAGAATGCGGTCGAAGATTGTACCTGTTACCGGTCGGGCCTTTGTTCGTCCTCTCTTGGATTAAGCCTGCTCTGAGGTATAGGCTGTGGACGATTCTGAAGATCGCCTGGGGCAGTAACGGTCGAACCTGTCTGTTTCGCTCATCTCGTATCAATGGTGAATTGTCTTCGATCTTCTCAGGACCGAGGTATCTTGTACCCTTTCGTCTAGCTTCAAGATAGACCTTCAAGGGCTCTACCGCTTCCGATCCTATGAACGTGTCATACTCGCGGTATTTTCCCTTGGTAATCTCGGCTTCAACGTGGATGTGCGCGGGAACTATGCCTGCTTCAAGATCGTCTCTTATGTGATGGCACTGCAGTTTCACTAAAGTTCCAACTCTGAAACCACCTAACGCCAGCAATGCCACGATTGTCTTCTCTCGGATGTCTCCTAGGCCCAGGACTTTTGCAAGTTCCTCTGGCGTCGGCGCTCGATCATTGTATATGACTCGCTTGGACATTCTGTGAGGTAGGACGAGATTAATGTTGTTTGCTCTGTAAAGTGCTTTCACTCCTTTGACATGATTATTTATGGTTCCTGGTGCAAGCTTTTCAGCTCTCATGTCGCCTATGAAATTCTCAAGATGTTCAAGGTAAAGATCGATGTTTGCTCTGTCGAGTATTGACTCTCGAACCATTTCGTCGGGCTTCTTATTGAGCCACTTGGAAAATCGGTACACTCCGAAGGTGTACTGGAACAACGTCGCGGGGCTGCCAATCGTGTAGTTCAGTAGGTAGCTTGCAAGCTTCAAAATTGACTTATTCTCTAAGGCGAAGGGGATAAGGTCGGGCATCTTCTTCCTGAAAGCGTCTATAACATACTGCCTTGCTGCTCGCTCCCTCGGTGGAACATTTTGATCTATTAAGCCCTGAAGCTCATCAATAGCTGCATTGTCAACTTTGTTCAGCATCTGCATTTTTCTATTTTTCTCCTCGCTCAATATGTACGCCTCAGAAAGTCAATAAAGCTTGTGGACGATTCTAAATGTTGAAATAACTGCATTTTCAACCTTTTTTGTGGTTTGGTTTCTCTTCGGGTTTTATTCTTCTTGTTTCCAACACATCGCTTTTCAGTATGATGAAGCCTGATTCCGAAGATTTTCCGAAAGGGAGTGGGTCCACAGCTCTGTCACAACAGATACACAAAGCCTCGTTTGTTTCTCTGACTAACCAACCAACAACTTCTCTGACACATTCCTTTAACTGCTTCGAATCTAAGTTTCTGAATTCAACGTGGTCCATATATTTTACGTGAATCAGCTTGGGTTTTCCGTCAAGCATGGCTTCATCTCTTGGAATCATTTCTCAAACTCCCTGTTCCACTTCTCTGCGACGAGGTAAGCTAGGCCCCACCATGTTTTGAGGAGGGGAGTTCTCTTTGGAATGGGCTGTATGACGGGTGCATAGATAATCTTCCTTGGATAGTGGGTCTGCTTTTCGATGAAGCCAAAGACCAGCAGCCGTCTGAGGATGTTTCGATAGAAGCTCTCCCTCCTGTAACTGAAGCCAGCTTCCACTCTTCCCTCGTGAAGATCCCTGGTGAATTGGCTCAATGCCTTCGGTGTAACTTGCCACCTGTTCTTTTTGAGGTATTCCAGGAAGATTCTGCAAGCCCTCCGTGTCTTGGAGTAACGGAAAAGAAGCGTGGAAACGTCTCCTTTCACTAAATCTTCTCTACTGTAGCCTCTGAGCGAATGTAGACTAGCCAAAACCCTTGACACCTCTAATTCAGCCACTATTAGCCTCGAGTATCATTTTCTTTGCCACTCGACACCATTCGACTTTTTTCAGACAGAAAATGATGCTTCTTTCGATATAGCAAAAAGAAGTACACACAGCCTACGCCGTAGTCGCTGTCTGTCGTCCTCTCTTCACTTAGAATTGGCTTGAATGCTCCGCAGGCATCCTCGCTTGGATAGACGCGAATCTTCTGGTTGAAGCAGATGCCTTTCATGCTCCTTCACCTCTCCCTCAACAGTGCTAGGGCTGCTTTGACTTCAGCGGCTACTTCAGGGCTGACCTGGGGATTCTGTCTGAGGGTCTTGAGAAGTCTATCTCTGAGGTCGTTTAGAAAGGGTTTTGGGGATTGGCGCTGGCTTGCTTCTTTGATTGCCTTACAGAGTCCGATTATTTCCTCGCTGATTATAGCCTGATAGATATTAACGTCTCCCTCAACCTTGATATTCGTAATGTTGACTTGAGAATAGACTTCCTTCGCGTGCGCCTCAACGTATTCGGCGAGAACTTGGATCAGGAAGTCTCTGGCTGTCTTGCCTTGGGCGTGAGCGATGACCTTGAACGTGTCCCAGAGCTGACGCGGAAACTTATCCACGTACAAGTCCCTTTGGGTAGTTAGGGTAGTTAGGTTAGTTAGGGTAGTTAGGGAGTGGAGGGAGGGGTCCCCGTTGACGCGGATGCGGCGGAGGGGAAAAACGTCATCGTCAGACATCGATTATCCGCTCTTCCTTGACAACTTCCACTTTCTTGATATGCAATAGGGCGGGGATTGTAGAGAGCTTCTCGTCAAGCATTATTGGCTCCAGGACTTCTCCGACTGTCCGGTTTCCGTCTGGCAGGCTTACGATGACTTGGCTTAGGAACTCTTTTTCGACACTTGCTAGGCCATAGGCTACTGCTTCGATCTTTGCCTTCACGTACCAGAAGAGAATGCGCATGCTCCGAGGCCAGTCAGGAATCTTGACCTTCTCAGTCACTCCTTTCTGTCTGTTGTAGATTCGGGCGTTCTTCAGGATCAGCGGGGGCCTGAGCATCACAGTGAAGATTTTGCGGACGCCCTGGATCTCCGCTTCGGTCTCGAATGCCAGCTGGACGTCGTTGCGCTCGTAATCTGAAGCCCAGATGATCTTCTGGATTCCATAGGAGCGGAGAAGCTTATCAATTTCAACCCTACTCTGGTTCGGGTCAACCTCTGTTCCATCATAAGGGGGATTCTTCGGCTTTATCAATGGGTTACTCATCATCTCTAGAAAGTTGGTTCAACCAGCAAAAGGAGAGTAGGGAAGAGGACTCGTGCTTTAGTATTCATAGTTCTGCTCACCAGTTTGATGTGACTCGCTTCTTCTGCTCGATGAATCCAGCGCCGAGTAGGGAGTCGTTGATCTGCTTCTCCTCTGTCTCAGACGGGTAGGGCAGCTCTATGACGTATGATTCGTCGAATCCTCTTGGTACTTCAATCTTGATTATCTTGGTTTCTTCATCTCCTTCAAAGAACTCCCAGCGTGTTTCGGTGAAGGCTTCTACCGCGCTTTTCAAGTCAAGTGATAATACTCTTTCCTTCATGTTTTTCAACCTCCGTTCGTTTAGGCAGTTAGAAGAGTCGAGTAGAGAAAAGGTCTTCATACTCTAATCGTATAATTTTCATACTCTTTCTGAGAGGCGCCACTTGTTACGGGAGACTCTTTCAACGTAGTTTTTCTCTTGGAGGCGGCAGAGAGCGACATAAACGTTGGGTCTGTGGTCCTCGACCATTCGGGTGAGTTCTGTGGTGGTGAATTCTCTGCGGTTCTGGTACAGGGTGATGAATACCTTTGTGGCCAGGGTGCCGAGGTTCAGCACCTCCAGGAGGAGGCTGCAGAATCTTTCAAGGTCGAAGAGGTAGTGTTCAGCCAGCTCGAAGGCTGAATGGCTCCTCAGAACCTTGAGCACTTCATCTATGTGTTCATCATTAGCCTTCACGACTCCCCTACCCTTCAGCAGTTAATCGATAGCTTGGCCATACCTGTTGCACGGTTCCTGCAAGGGTTCTGTGGGTAGGAGTCACTTGTTTTGTTTTAACAAATTCCTTGAAACTGAAAATTCCATTCGTCTTAGGGAGCTTGTTTATGTCAACATAAAGGCCTTAGGGAACTTACCTGTGCTGGTCGCTATTTAACCGATTTTCGCATGAAAATGGCAAAACTAAGGGTTCTTATCTGATTTGGAGACCGTGGAATTTATGTCCACATAAAAAAATCGTAGGGGTCTTCGAAGAAGCTGGAATCAGGGATTACCGCTTGTGGCGCGCGTTCTTGGACTATTTTGGTATTATGATTATGTTTCTGTTCTTCCTTTCAAACACAAGTTCTTTGCCAAGAAGATCTGTCACATCTAGGCTCTGTGGGAACTGAACCACATAGACTGTGACCTCGTATTGTCGCTTGTACTTGGTCTTGACTTCACCTGTCTTAGAGTCTGAGTAACGACTCCGCATGTAATACTGTTTCTTAACTACCTTGCGAATCTTAGTCATCCCATGCTGTCCTCCAAAAGAACATTAGCTCAAGAGCTAACGCTAACTCTACTTTTTACTTGCTTTGTTTTTAGTAGTTAAGATGACACGTACACTTCAGAGGGAGAGGGGTATAGTGCACAATATAGATGTTACTGATATAATCCCATGAGTCTTCAAGAAGGAGTCGGATGGGAAGACACTGTAGCTGGGCGCGAGGTACAGTGATGTCTGTGAGCTTCTTTTCCGCTATTCGAAGACTCAGCGGGCATGCAAGATATTCCTGGATTGGCTTAAAGAGCAGGGTAATGAAGCTTCTACTAGTGAGGTTAGCAGATTTGCCTGGGATCTTCAGGATAGGAAGATTCTTAGGGGATTCACCCTATCGTCGCCAGAACTTCTATCATATAATTCTCAAGCGATTATGCGATTTCGGATTCATTGGAAAGGAGACGCGATATCCCCGGAGGATCGTCTATGCGCCTATCATCCGGCCTATTTCCTCTTAAAGGACTTCCTCAGTTAAGCTGGTGGGGTTTATCCTATCTCATTGCTGAAAAATGGAATACCGAATGGAGAGCATCTAAGTGATAGAAGATGGATGTATTTTATTAATTACAGTGGATAAGAAATGTCTTTGAGCCTAGTTTTCAGACAGATTTTTCTTCCATTTTTAACTATAATGGTTAAGCGCGCGCTTAGAAAATCATAAATTTTTTATTCGTACCGCTGGCATATTTTTAGTTTATGCTAAACGAAAGAGTTATGGTCTTCTTTGACGGCTCTAACCTTTTTAAAACCTGTGAAGGACTATCGCCACCGATCAGGCCTGATATTTTGAAGATGAGAGATTTACTTGTTAATGGTCGGAAACACATTAGAACCTATTATTTTTGTTCTGTAACAAATCCTCCAAGAGAGAATCAAGTGAGATTTTTTGACAGACTTAGGTCTCTTCATATTAATGTCATCGATAAACAACTGAAATATAGAGGAGACAGTCCAGATGGTAAACCTATTTACATCGAGAAGGGAGTTGATGTAGCCCTTGTAACAACTATGTTAAGTCTAGCGTATGCTAATGCCTTTGATGTTGCTATTATTGTTGGAGGCGATAATGATTACATACAGGCAGTTGAAGAGGTCAAGAGATTTGGAAAAATAGTTGAGATAGCATTTTTTTTAGTTGCTATTGGTATAGACTTCATGTATTGCGGTGATAATTATACTTCTTTTGATGATAAAATAGACTTAATAAAGTTGGAATGAACAGAAGTTGGAACTTGCGCTATCCTCAAATTCTTTTCTTTAATGTTCCAAACTGATGCGTATTATTTGGTATTAAAAAGTACTTGCGGTTTTATCCTGTATTCTATATAAGGAAGATGAGCAAGAAAGGAGAGTATTATTCTGCCACGACACATCCTTTCATTCCGCGGTATGTCCTCTGGAGCTAAACTCCCATTTTTTTCAAGGCGGACCAGAAAAGATTAAACGTTTTTTTCGTTAACAATCTCGATTTTAAAGTTCTTTCTGATTCAACAACTATTCCTTCAGTAGTAATCTTATTAATTTTGTTCGATACATGCTGTGAAAGTGTTTTTATAGATTATTTCCTTTTAGCAAGGTCTAAAAGGTCAGCCCATACTTCGTCGGACCTTTTTTCTAAAGTCTTACCACTCCCTTTATTCA
>JAUPKU010000171.1 GCA_030837285.1 Thermoproteota archaeon
AGACATTTCGTCATGTCTGGAATTAAAGGAGCGGTCAAATGCTTCTGATGTGAAGAGGACAGCGCTGTAAGGCGCGTTTATGTCTATTGTCCACGCTCCAAGTCTCATGTCCACTACTTTGCCTATTACCAAGTCTCCGACTGCAGGGAAGTAGCCACCTTTCAAGGCAACCACGTAAACAGTCTTCCCCGCAAAATTGGCAAATCCGATTCTGGAGGCGTACACCTTGCTCTCTTCTTGATAGGTGTTCTCTCCAGCATTATAGTCACCCTCAGCTAACAAATCCCCTGGAGTGACAAGCTGTCTTCGTTCAACCAAATACGGCAACTATTTCACCTCTAAATCTTTTCTATGGGAAAAGGATACCATTTCCAGTATTCTCTCATTTTTGGATTCTTGAATGTTAAACAACAATATTATCTTATCGCATAATATAAAGGATAAATAAGCTGGGCAATCGGATTACTTCAGTATCTTCGTCTGATAATTCCCTTGAGTAATCTTCCCAATCCTCTCTAAGAAACTATTATGCAGTCCAGCAGGCATCTCCACAACAGACACCCAAGATCCATCCTTCTGCCATTCTTCCTGTCTTATTGTCCCCAATTCCTTTGCAACTCCTAATACCCGAGCAGCATGTTCTGGGGGAATCTTGACTGCTATTCTTATTTGTTGAATTTTAAGTGGAAGTATGGGTCTAAGGGCGTCCATCACATCTCTAGCTTGCTCTTCCCCACTCTTGAAAGGATCAATTATTATGCGGACTTGCTCCATAGCCTGCTCTACTCTGAGTGGTGGATGTGGAAAGCCTGTTCGAGGATCTATACAGTTCCTGGATATGAATGCAACTATCTGTTTTCTCTTCTCTTCAACGAGTTTATGTCTCTGCTCTGTTGTGAGTTGGAATTCTCCGTGTCTAAGAATAGTCTCCGCTATCTTGTATGGATCTGTCGTCTGAAATGCTTTCTTGAGTTTCTCTTCCGAAGCTCGTAATCCCTTACCCGCATCGGCAAATATGGTATCAATTACCAAAATGTTCTGTATTCCAGCGGGCTTACCAAGCTTGAAGTCTAAGGCGTTGTCAGGTTTTACTAGAATTTCGAAGTGCTCTCCGCCAACTGTTATTCGGGCAGTGGTGTATCTCTCGCCCATTAGCTGCTACCATCTTTCCGCTTCTATGCAATCCCTGCCTTAGCAATGTAGCCAGCCAAGTCTTCATTTGAGAGACGTGTGAACTTCTTTGTGTCACTGGGAATAGTTACAATCTTCATTTTCTGAGGCTCTAGTTTTCCTTCAATAATCTTTGCAAAGCATTCTACAGCCAGAACAACCGCTTCATCAAGTCCCATTTCATCTTTGTATTTTGCTTCAAGTACTTCTTTAACGGTATCACTTCCAGCACCTATAGCGACGGCTTTATATCCCCAGCAGGCGCCGCTTGGATCTGTCTGCAATACCTTTCCACCTGACTTGTCCACGCCTCCGAAGATAATTGAAACTCCAAAGGGTCTTACTCCGCCATGTTGAGTATATAGTTGCTCGGTATCGCCCACCCTCTTTGAGAGAACTTCAACGTCTATAGGCTCATCATACGTCAACTTGTTACTTTGAGCATGTATCCGAGCGTGGTCAACGAGAATTCTTGCATCAGAACTAAGTCCAGAGATTGCTGCTCCTATATGATCGTCTATCTGGAAAATCTTCCACATAAAACTCGGATCTTGAAGTTTTGAAGTAGGTCTCTCCTCAGCCGCGAGTACAACACCTCCAGGACATGCTATTCCCAAGACAGTAGAGCCCCGCTTCACAGTCTCAAGAGCATATTCCACTTGGAAGAGGCGGCCATCAGGGGAGAATATAGTTATCGCCCGATCGTAGGCGCCGGGTTGAGAAAACATAGCCATGTATATTTCACCTCATACGTACAAGATTATCTATTTTTGTTTGGTCTTCATGATGTGAAGGACACTAAAAACCTTTTCGTATTCTACTTTTTATATTCTCTTCTATCAACTTCATCATTTTTCTGAAACTTTCGACTCAAAGCTTTAAGCGTCCCTGAAATCCCCAGGATGTCAACACTAACAATGTCCTGTGAAGTGTTTATCATCATTAAGATGCTAGAGCGTATGGTTTCCTTGGATTTGTGGTCGTATCTAATAACGCATAATCCCGATTGCTGATTGTAACCTATAACTCTCAGGTATTCAAAGTTCGGATGTTGTTGACTACTTAGTTCTAGCATAATTCGTATAAGATTTTCCAATATCCAGTTCTTGGATAGACTCCTCTTCGCTATCAGCCTGAAGGCTATATATCTTTTCCTAATAGTTTTAACCAAACAGCAGTCGTCTACTTTCTTGTTAATTAGGATTGTAGTCTGATGATAACCTTGAGAATATCACTTCTAACTTTGCGTTGGATTCGTATCTTGAAGTGTATGGGATCCGTCTGTCCAAGTCGAATGTTACCGCAATACGCTTCTTGTTTATCCAATCGAATATAGAGATTTCCCTTATCATCGATACGATTCTCCAAGTCTGAGAGTAACAGCTTCTTTTCACCATCTTCAAGTCTGCTAAAAAAGTATCTAAAGACATCTGTTACCAACATTTCATTTCGGATAATGGTTTTAAAAACGATTATTGGGTTGTCATAGTGCCCCTGAAGAGTATCTTCTACGAATGCAATTTCGCTTTGAAGATTATTTGGAAGAATGTTTTTGACTGCGTTCGAACACTTGTCGGTATCTTCAGTCGCGTGGACGAAGAAAGAGATTTCCATAAAAGAAAAGAAAGTCTCATTAAGCTTTGGTTTGGGGACGTTGATCTCCTTATAGCCCCCTCGCCTTCTTACCCTGACTTGTCAGGCCTCTGTTTGCTCTGCCTTTCTGAGTACTATCGCAAATCCAGTTTATATCGGGATCATCTTCGATCGAGGGGTGACTTGGGTCAACTAGAATTATCTCATACCACTTGTACTGGCCATCTTCTCCAACCCAGTAAGAATTCAGTACTTCAAGGTTTGGAAACCGCTTTGAAGTTCTCTCCTCTCCAATAAGTTGCATACTCTTAGCGGGAACGGATTTTTTGAAGGCAAGTCTTCTCTGTCTACGTCCAGCGGCAGGTTTAGCTCTTCGCATGCCTCCCCTCCTCACTCTAACGCGGGCAATTACAAAGCCCTGCTTCGCCTTGTACCCCAGCTTTCTTGCTCTATCGAGTCTTAGGGGGTCGTCAACTCTGACAACCTCTGTCTGTCCTCTCCACTCGAGAGTTCTCTGCTGCATCAGGCTTTTCATAGCGGGCCCATTCAAGTCTTTCCAAGCATTTGTAATATACTTGTACACGTTGCATCCCTTTTCTCGTTAATTAAATATTTTTTACAGATGTATTAAATTAATTAACAATCTGTTTCTAGCAGTAGTTATAGTTGACAATTCATCCTATTGATAAATATTCCTATGCAGACTCAGAATCCCAGAACTATGTCAAGATTGAATATGGTTGGCTTTAGAGTTTAGCGGTGTGATGGAAAAGAGTCGGATTTGGTCTCTACCATTCCGTCTTCAGGTACAGGGGCAGTCTTACTTTGAGGATTCTAACCAGTTCAGGGTCATCTTTAGAGAAAATATCTGGGATGTTCAAGACGGTTATCTTTTTTTCTGTTTTCGGCGAGATCGTTAGGATTGCTTTCTTATGACACTCTTCCATGGTAAAGATTGTATCCGCCCAGTTTATCAGAGAGGATGTTAGTCTCCTGTTTGCCCTCGATGACGTTCCTGCTGAGCGGACTTCGAAACCCGGTTTCCCCTTAAATAGGGCTTCTGCAGTGGGACTTCGATCAATGTTTCCTGTGCATATGAAGAGTATTTTCCTAGTTTTCTCCGTCATCTTTTATAACTTCCATACGGTTTGATTGTTCAGAGAATAAAATACCCGAGATTAAGAGAGCATTCTTATAATAGCCAGTGAGTCTCAAATCTGGTGTGTTAGTGATAAGAACCCAATTGTTATGTGTTTATTTTTCAGCTATTGGTTTCTTTTTATTTTCATGTACATAGCATCAAGGTCTTCGAGCCACAGCGTAGGTAGAGCGTCTGAAGCCATTCTCCAATCTCCTCTGGGTGAAAGACTTACTGAACCGATCTTCGGACCCTCTGGCATACATGTCCTTTTGAATTGGCTTGCAAAGAACCGCTCCAGGAAGCTCTTGAGCCACTTATATAAATCGTCGACTGAATATTGAACGTTGAATAATCCTCGTCTTCTTGCTTCGTTAGCAAGGTAGAGAATTTTTCCTGGCCTTGTTCCGAATCGGATGAACGGGTACAGGTAGAAGTCCGCGAGTTCCACGGGACCGATAACTTCCTCACTCTTCTGAGCAATCTCGCCCTTAACTGGCCGTCTTAGCTCTGGGGATATGGGGGTTGCTATGACATCGTATAAGACCTTCTGAACTGGTTTATTGGACATTTCTTCATCTGCAACCCATTTGATTAGATAGCGGACGAGGGTTTTAGGTACTGATGCGTTGACATGATAGTGGGAGAGCTGGTCTCCAGAGAATGTACACCAACCTAATGCAATCTCGGTAAGGTCACCCGTTCCTAACACAATTCCACCTATATCATTAGCTTTGTTAAAGAGAAATTCAGTTCGATAGCGGGCTTGCACGTTCTCGAAGACAACGTCTTCGCTACTATCATGTTCGAGGTCTTGCAGATGTGATTTACAACTTCTAGTTACGTTCACATTTCCGAAACTAACTTCAAGTGCCCTGCACAGCCTCGTCGCATTATTCTTAGTGCGTCTGGTCGTTCCGAAGCCGGGCATGTTGTAAGCGTACACGTTTGTTGTTGGCAGTCCCAGAAAATTCATTGTCTTAA
>JAUPKU010000172.1 GCA_030837285.1 Thermoproteota archaeon
GATACCTCCTGGAGCGTTCCTCCAAACTTTTCAAGAGCAGACCGAATAGCGTGAACGCCAGAATAAGCGCCATCCAATTCGCCAGAAAGTAGGCATTGATGCTTACCGTCAGCTGAAAAGAAACAACGGATAGAAACGCAGCACCAAGAGCAAGAATATCATTCTTCAAGCACACTCGGACAAACCATAAGACCGCCAAACACATGCAGACAGCACACAGAATAGGCATAGCCATCACCACACCCATAGCGGACAAACCGGTTACCCCCTGAAAACCAGCCAACAGCAGAAGCACAAGAGGCCTATCCGACTGCCACGCAAGCGAAGTACCATTCACCATCATTCCTTTAAGCCAAGTAGAATAGTCAACAGAATCAGAACCCACCAGAACATTGTCCGATAGACGAAAATACGGGTAATAAGCCACAAAAACAGCCGAAACAACAATTAAGAGCAGACCTAAGAACAAAAACTTCCGATCCAACCTCCCAGAGCCAAGAGAAGCCCCACTCCAAAACCTTGAGAACACTGGCCTCAAAGAGGAGGCTCTTATCAAAAGGGCTCTGCCAACCGGAATCCAAACCCAACAGTAGAGAAAGACAACAAACAGCCAAGAAGTAAGAGGATAAAACGCGTAAAAAAGCCCAACGTCAACCGAAGCAGACCTCTCAAGCCAAAAAGAGCTAGACTGAGAACCATTACCGAAAGCACCTAAAATCCAGCTTAAAAAAAGGTCAAACTCAAAAAACACTCCAAGAACGACTAAACCTAACCCTGTGAAACAGAAAATCCATCTCCTCTCCTCAACATCACTTAGCAAAAAGTATTCCGATAGAATTACTAAAGCAAAGCCCATAGGTACAGCAAACAGACTCGCAGCCTCACTTTCAACCCCCAAAATAGAGAATAAAAAGAGAACCAAAGCGCATGGCAAGACCAGCCAACGAGAGAAACGCCTACCGCGAAGCGCCACCAAAAAAAGAACTTGGAGGACAAGCACAACCAGGGAGACAGCCCAAACCCACAAGTCCACACTTGAGGAAAAAATGGTTACGCTCACGATCCTGGGTGCATAAGAATAGATGTATCTAATCCCTAAGAAGTTGAGGAACCTAAAAAATCCAAAGAACAGGTTAAGTATCGAGGCCAAAACGAACACAGAGAAAACCAGACCCTGACGCGAGACCAGCCAAAACACCTGACAAAAACAATATTCAAAAGGATAATATAAACTTCGGTTCCAAAAAGCACCGAGTGGGTCACAGATTAGTCGTTTGAAGTCCCTTGTCAGGAGCAGAATCTGAAGCAAGATCTACCAATTCGCCACTCGCATCATATTTCTGGTAGGTTGAGGTTATGCTCCATTCGATCTTCGTAGCATTCGATAGTTCTCCAGGACTGAGTTGCGTAACCAGTGTGCTCCCTTTGAAGCTAGCATTGCAGGGCTCTGTTGCATTAGAGTCAACATCTTGTAGGGTGCTGTAAAAGCCGGTTGAGTTCATCACCAAAGCCATACTGTAAGTCTTAAACACGTCAGTATCATTCTCAAAGACCAACAGAACATCCCACTGAACACTCTCCTCCTCACCTACACTTGAAACAGTATCGGCGGTGATCAAGTTAACAGTTAAAGATATTCCACTTACATTCAATGAACCCTGAACAATATCCGTCATACCTGGATAACTCGAACCCACACTCAACGAAACATCACCCTTAGGATCACTCAACTGAAAACCCGTATGTGGCACGGTTCCATCCGAAAACAAAGTAAACCTAACAGCAAAAACGCCTAAAATAGCCATTGCCAAAATTACAATCGCCATCCATCTAAAGCGCTTAGAATTCCAAACCCTCGAAAGCCCAGCCATAAACACCTTAAAACTAATCCAAATATAAAAATCCTACCCCCTAACAAATTGAAAAGCGCATTCCCACAACACTAATCCTCCATCGGTAGGTACAACAGCTCGAATCAACTTCAACAGTAATCCAGAGGATGCCAGACAAAAACAAGCCCCGCTTAACTAATACTCAGAAAATTAAGTCACCGAGAAAACAAACAATATGAGATATTTCAAACTGGATTTCAAATAGGGCTGAGAATAGTTAAAAAGAAAAATGCCTCAATCTTCAATTTACCCAAATATTCTATCAATTATGATTTTGGGTAGTGGCCCCATATCATCTTCATGTTTAACCACGTGATAGATGAGCATGAGATAATTTTTCATAAACCTCTTGGTCGCTTTTTTCTATCGATTCAGCTTTAACTATAGATTTAAAATAATATTTGATAGTTCATGATTTTCTTATTGTTGCTGCGGCGAGATGATTACATTATATTCAGGTCCCAAATGCTAAAAGCCGCTGAGATAATAGCGATCGCCGCTTTGGTGTTCACAGACTCCTATTATACCTTAGGTTTACTCACAAACCAAAACAGCGCGCGAATACGGGAAAAGAATAAGAATTACTCTTCGAAAGTAATGTAAGCAATAGAAACCTTACATAAGTAAATCCGACATCCAAGCAACTCGCTAAATCAAGGTGTTAGTACAATTGGTCTTTAAAGGGTTCCAGAGGATAATCGTCACAGGTGGAGCGGGCTTCATAGGCAGCCACCTAGCGGAGGCCCTCCTGAAAGAGGGCGCCGAGGTCATCGTACTGGACGACTTCTCATCTGGAAAACAGTCCAACCTCGAACACTCCATGAAAAACGAGAACTTCACATTCTATAGAGGTGACATCAGAGATAAAGAAATAATCTCCAAGCTGTTCAAGGAAGTGGATGTAGTGTTTCACGAGGCCGCTCAGATAAATATCAAAAAGTCCGTTGAGGATCCGATTACAACCAACGACGTGAACGTTAATGGAACCCTGAACATCCTCAAGGCATGTGTCGACAACAGGGTTAAACGTCTCATCTTCGCATCTTCATGCGCCGTCTACGGCGACTCAGAGACGCTACCAATAGGCGAGGACACCGCCCTTAAACCCATCTCACCCTACGCTGCGTCCAAGCTAGCAGCGGAAAACTACGTCAGAGCCTTCCACAGGATATACGGCCTAGAAACGGTCTGCCTCAGGTACTTCAACGTCTACGGCCCAAGACAAACACTGGGGCCATACAGCGGAGTGATACCTATATTCATTGACCAACTCCTGAAAGGGGAGCAGCTCATGATCTTCGGCGACGGAGAGCAGACGCGCGACTTCGTCAACGTCAAGGACATCGTCGAAGCTAATGTTTGTGCCCTAAAAACCAAGGCCATTGGGGAGGTATTCAACGTAGCCACTGGACAAGCAACCTCCATAAACGAGTTAGCCCAGCTCCTGCAGAAGATCACTGGAAGAACGGAGCTCAAGCCGAAGCACGCAGAACCTAGAACCGGAGACATCGACCAAAGCTACGCTGACATAAGCAAATCCGAAAAGCTTCTGGGTTACAAGCCAAAAACAAGTCTGCAACAAGGACTCACCGAACTAGTAAGGGAATACCAAAAGATTCCTTAACATTTAGAGTGAAACTTGTTGAGTAAGCTGGAGACTAACTACTTCAAAGCGCGCGCTATACCCTGCAACCCAAAGCCTCCGCTTCGACAGCACGGAGCAATTGGGCTACAGTGAATAGCAGCATCTTCGAAGTCCTCAAAGCCTTTCCTAATAATCCGCGTGTCTCAGTTGAGCTAATAAACGAATACGTTTCAAGCGACTTCTACACCCGAATGCAGCAACTCGTAAATGATCGATCGACCGATCGAAGGAACACAAAGTATAGCCCGCCTTTCTTGAAAGATTTGGTGCGCTCTTCTATGTACTTTTAATCTTTTGTGAATTCCCATCAAAATATCTGAGTGCTTCAAGTAATCCTCTACGCAAACAGAGGCCAGAAGCCTTTTCTTCAGAGTATTTGCTCAGGACTGAACGGGTATCGAGACGCGTGAAAATTTCATTACAGAGGTGGAAATGGTTTACATACATTTCCTTGAATTTGATGGAGGGATCTTTTTCATGAATGAATTTCATTAACCCATAGGGTCCTTTCAACGCAAGCCAATTTGGCAATCAGATCTGTGTTGGCCTCGTAGATCATCTCGATAGCGCACACTATTTGGCGCTTTTCAATCCCGGTATTCTCGCCAAAATTTCTCCTATTACCGTTGAAACTATCTCTTTGGGCTTTACGTATTCCATCCAATGTCTCTTAACGTATATTTTAGCGAGTTTAAGAGAATAATATTCGTCGATTTTCTTTTCAAGCGCAGCAAGCCGACCGTCAACCTCCAGTTTTGAACTATCTTCTATCTTTTGAAAGATAAACTCAAAATAGGGGGTTAAGTCATTTTTGAGGGCTTCAGGAATTTTAATTGCAAAGCCTTCCTGCTGCTCCAAAGTTACGCCAATGAATAAACAGGGAAGTTTGCTGAAATCTATTCCTAAGTTTCTAGCATATTCATAACTCCAACCCGATGTTGGAGTTTGCTTCCAGATTTTTCTGATGCTGCTCCCTAGTTTTTCTTTCCAATAATTGGCTACTTCCGGATCAAGTTTCTTAGGAGGGTATATCGAGAGGAAAAGACAATTTTCCCCGCTCATATAATGTAGTGAAGTCCAGTTTTCTGCAACATAATTCTTTACAAAATCATCTTCATCTCTACCAAGCAAAATTACGTAAAATTTGTATGGATGTTTCGAGAGCAAGTTTTGTATGTCTTTCATTGACTTTCCGAAGATTTGCATTGCACGTCTAGTTTCTGGATTCATGGGTGCTTTGTCTACTTCTTTCATCGTTTGATTTCCTCTTGAATCGGGTTTGTTGTTAGTCATATTTAAGTCAGTTCACTGCTCCGACCAGGATAAAAGGAGCCCATAAGAATGGATGTTGCGAATACTTCCTTCTTACTTTTACTTGTGCTTTCTGCAGTGCTTTGACTTTGTTGAGGACTTTTATGTTCTTATAGAACTCTTTCATTAGCATGAAAGTGGCTTCGTCTGGCGTGGGCCATAGGCTAGTCAAAACTGATTTTGCTCCTACGCCCAGTATACTACCAACTATGCCTAGGCTCTGATCTGTTGTATAGATTTTGAATGTGCTGCATGCACTGAGAGTGAAAATTGAACAGTGAAGATTCCTCACACTATTTGCGAAGTCGCTTCCTGTTAGGGTGCCATCTTCTAATTTAAGCCCGTTAAAGATGGTAAGTCCA
>JAUPKU010000173.1 GCA_030837285.1 Thermoproteota archaeon
CTAGGATGCCGAGTATACCGCCTATTATGATGAAGACTATCACAGCCATGATGGATATGACCAATGCCATCAGGCAGCCTGTGTCAAAGAAGTGCTTCACAAGTAGCAGCCAGAGCACTAACTGAACAATAGAACCGAAGAACCCGCTGAATAAGATTCCTACGAGTACACCAATGATTGTTCCAATCACTACAATCAAGATTGCGTCTGAGAATTTTGCTTTTTTACCGCCGACTAATAGCCTGCCACCTAGCCATAACGCTGGCGAGATTATGATACAATTAACAACTATATGGATCAAAAGGGAGGTTAAGTCGACTGCTATCTTAAATCATATCCAGAGTGCTGGAAGTTCGAGCTTATCCCTTAGCCTTTCCATAGTCCCAGAGCTAACCCTATGATGAATGTGAGCGAGGAATATGGAAGTATATCAATAAGCCCGGTTCCTGTCCCGATTATCTGCGGTAATAGCTTCATGGCTTGAACGAAGATGTCCTGAACAGTAATACTTACAAATCCGAAGAAAACGAGCAGGATGACTAGAGCTGCAACCGCGAACATGAGCTTTATTGTATGCTTAGCAATGAAACCGACCAATAATCCGATTATAAAAGGCATGATGATCGGTACGATCCAGGCAATTTCCGGGGGGGTCGCCAATTTTTTAACACTTCTCCAGATAGGCATAATAGTCTTAATATTATTTAAACAAGTGTGATTGTGATACCGTAGTTACAATTATTTAAAGAAGATGTACGAAAATAGAGTAAAGGGCTCATAGACTAACATAACTAATTTTGAGATGGATTTTTCATTAACGATTTTCTTCGGATTGACATAGTATTTTCTTAGGTAGCCTACTCGGCAAACCAACTAAAAGAGTTAATTACTCAGAAGATAGAAACATTTACCTGCTTTTTCGCTCCTAAAGGTTGGCTACCAAATGCTATCGTAACTCACAGGGATCTTTAAAGGCTTAGATAAACGAGTCAAAGTCACTCTCGTTAGCACGGGAATTCACAACTGGGGTCAACAGCTCTCTGCACAGTGCGACTTGCTCTTCGCCTAAGCTTTGAACGCTACTCCCTTTGACATAGGCTTCTTGAACAGCTTCAGTGCAACGGTGAATCTGGGTGTCTCCGCCCCCATAAGATCTGCCGTTGACAGGTACTCTGTGAAGAGGATGATGCTTCTAGGCTTATTCTTCGAGATAATATCAACTATCCTCTTCATTCAAGCAGACTACTGGCTGATCCTTATACCCGCTCTAGCCATGCATAGGCAGTTGATCAGGATTATGCCTCTCACGGACGTTATATTCATCACTTTCACGGAGTCTCATAGAAGATCCACCATAATGAGCCTGTCCCGTGTATTTTGGGGTATACTAAACGTCTTCGCGCCGATAACGGCTGCAGTTATAATCGCCAGTACAGGTGGGAGTTTCGACTCTCAAGGTATTAGACCACTCTACTATATCCAACTTGTCTTATACATTATCGTCTTTGTCATAGTGGCATTGAAACTTCAAGAAACATCTGTTCGCAGCTTTGAAAGAAAAAACGAGTCGAATGCAAAGAAGGGTAACCTGATTCAGGGTTATCGAGAACTATTGAAAGGCGAAAAACATCTTCAACGATGGATCCTAATAAGAGTAATTCAAAGCTTCGGAATGGCCTTATCAGCACCATTCATCACTATATAGATGGCTAATAGTGAAGGCTACGCCGACGATCTTTGGCACAGTCGGTACTGTATCAATAGTAGTTGCCTTCATACTCCAGATTCCAGCAGGAAGGCTGACTGACAAAATTGGCAGAAAGAAGGCGTTCTACCTCTTCACGCTATTCAAGTACCTCGGCACCATACTCTTGGTAAGCGGTATAAGCCCAGAGCTCCTGTTCTTTGTGGGACTCTTCGGTGGTGCAAGCGGGGGAGTCGGAGGGGTGGGAGGCGGCATAGGCGGAGTTAGCTTTACCCCATTATAACGATGTTTTGGGAAATGGCTCCAGCGGACAAGAGAGGCAGATGGTATGGTATGGAAGGCACGGTAACAGCTATCACGAGAATTCCCGCGTCCATATTAGGAGGGATACTCTGGGATCATGGATTCATGAGGGAAGTAATAGTAATCCCCATTATACTAGAACTCTTCGCGGTATACCTCTGTTAAACACGATCCCTGACACTGACAGCAAAACAAAAATCGGTCTAGTCGTATGATATGCTACAACTCGTTAATGTCAGGTCTTCTCTTTATCTAATGACGTTCATTGACTTTTGAAGATGCTTTTGACGCATGATCTGGGTCTCGAACTTTAAACCAAATTACAACCGAAGAGAACAATCCAAGCATGCCAGAGAAAAACATGGTTCCATCTGGGCCTATTAATGTGATTTCCCACGTGTAGGCGGCGATGTATGGAGCCATGAATGCCAAAGAACCGCTGATTGTTCCCATTAAGCCGTTGACTCTTCCCCTCTTCTCAGGCGGTACAAGAGCAGCTATCAAAGAGAACCAGGCTGGACCTCCCAGCATTCCCGAGGTGTTTCCTCCTGCCAGTCCCATGCCAATGCCGGCAAATATTCGGACTGCGAGGATTTGCCAGAAGCTTCTTAAGAGAATGTAACCGAACGTGGATGCGGGTTCGATTGCTCTTGTGAAGGAAAGGAGTTTTCGTTTGTCGTATCGGTCAGCCATCAGCCCGCTTGGCATGGACGTTATCAGATTCAGCAGGTTCATGATCGTAACGATTACACCCCACTCTGTGTTGCTAAAGCCGATGATGTCCACCGCATAGATCACAGCGTATGTGGAGACGATTTTGAAGGAGAACTGGGTCATTGCGGAGGCGAAGAGCATTCCCAGAAGTGTTCCCTTAAAGTAGGGGATAACCTCCGTAACCTCGGTTCTCAGATTTCTGTTCTTTCTTGAGTTCGTGTTCAACGTCTCGGTTATGAAGAAGTATCTTGCGAAGAACACTATCAGAGCGATTATTGAAGAACCGATGAAGCACATCCTCGTCCCCTCTATAACCCCGTAGACATCTAATAGTATACCGCCTAATACTCCTGTGAAGACAGCGGGAACTCTCTGCATCATGTTGTACACACCGTATCCCGCTCCCAGTTTCTCCTTGGGTAGAGACTCGGCGACTATCGCCTGGAAAGCAGGTCCTCCAATAGATTCGAAGCCTCTTAGAAGCGAGGCGAACAAGATGCCTTCCCAAGACGTGAAGTAGAGGAAGATTAGTGGTGTGAAGATCCGTTCAAATGCTACGATCAAGGATACCTTCTTCCTGCCTATTCTATCCGCAAGTATGCCTCCCGGCAGCTGGAATATGAACTGCTCAGCACCCTGAATCGCGGTGAGCAGACCAATCTGCGGCAGAGAGAAACCGATTGCTTCAAGGTACAAGGGCCAGAAGGGAGTGTAGGTTTGGGTGAAAAACATAATCACAGAGGAGGTAAGGGATATCACCATTACGTTGCGATTCGAGTAAATCGACTTCATCTAAATAGTCAAGCTCAAACCTTCAAAAGACGATGAAAAGGAATAATAGCCTTTCGCTTAAAGGCTGAACTCACATCAAATCTGTGTCAGTTGGACCCTGTTCTCCGCCTATGCTATGAAGAGAAATCGATTGTCACTTGCAGTCAACTTTTAATCAATTAAAACCCAGTCTAGCGATACTTCTCAATCAAACCTCTTAGTCTATTCGAGGCTAATGCTGCCTAACACGTGTTACTAGGCATTGTCTGTTATTCGGTAGCCAGACCTATACAAGAGAGCTATAAAACTACTGGCCTTCCGAAATACGAAAAATCAATGTGATGTCTAAGGTCTTCATTCACTATAAGCTATGAATCTCAGGCATTCTTTAAATTTGTCGGTTTTACAAAATTTATTCTGAACTTCGATTTCAAGTTTGTAGGAACCCTGCAGCGCGCGCTCTATCAGCCTTGCATAGCAGATGTCATGTTCTCCAAAGAAAAAACATTGCATATCCATCAGCAAATAGATGGTATCCGGGCGAGTATCATTAAACATTTGTGATTGTTGTGTGACAGTCGCAAGTGTGGTAAAAGAGACCTATTCCCTAAACTATTACTCCTTCCACGCTTCTTTTAAAAACAAGGTGAATTCAGGAGGATGCGACTTACCATGCGACCCATATCCATAGGTATAACAGATCACTTTAGAAAACTCGTATTGCTGAAATAATGTACTCATTCTAAAACAATCGCTAGTGGATGAGAAACGCTTGGTTTAGGAGAAATCCTCGATCAGTTCTACGTTGGTTCTTGGAACAGTAACTCTCCGCTCATCTTCTAACTCTACTTCTAGTACTCTGACTTCTGATTCTATTTCGGTTTTCTGAAGTTCTATGGGTATGCGTGTTACTTTACCTAAAGCTCCAAAATTTGGTGGTACGACTATTCTGACTAAGACGCCCAGTCTTATTCCTTCGGTTGGAACTTCACTTTCTTTTTCTGTTTTTTTGACAACACTCGGATTCAGATCTTCTCTAGGAATGATGATTTCAGGTCTTATGACTCCTGCTCGAATCTGGGTTGTTCCGTTTATGCAAGCTAGTTTTCCTTCAAATCGCTTCAGAAGCTGGAAAGTCTTATTTGCCATCCTCATCATTCCAAAGCCTTCTGTCACAATGAGGGTCAAACCAATTTCCTCTTGGCCTGTTATAGCCACGCCAATCTCGTAACCCAGAAAGTCAGTGATGTCTTTGTCTTTAATTCCGCCTACTACGATTCCGTTCACACCAACATCAACTGCTCTATGGAGTGCTTCCTCGTCGATCTTCGATCCTCCTACGAGTATTTTTCCTCTACAGTCGTTTCCGATAATATCCGCTGTTAGCACATCATCTGGAGAATCGACTAATACATTGATTTCGCCGTGCTGCTCCCCGCCTACTCCGAAAATCCCTTGAATATAGGCTCCGCAGGTTTCGATAATAGCTCCTTCCTTTGGAATCACGTCGACTACAGTTCCTGATATGTACGAGTAGACGCTTCTTGGAATAGGAGGTTCTCGAATCATCACTTGGCCAGCGAGATAGAACAGGTCAGAGACGTGCTCTATGGTTCCTGATGTTGGAGCGATGCAGACCTTATTGAGTAATCCAAAAAGGGTTTTTCGCTGAGCAATTATCTCACCTTTCTCTACGTGATCACCCACTTTCTTGAGCATATATGGTTCCAGATGGGTGAAGTCTGGCTTAGTCTCCAGAATGTCGGATGCTTGGATGATCTTGAATTTTCCAGGCGTGTTTAATCTTGCTACTTCCGTGTTGTACGATACTTTATCGCCTTTGTTCACTAGCACTTCGCCGGGTAAAGGAAGCCTTCTAGTCTTCCTGATTATCAGTGACTCTCCTCTTTTCAATCCCAAAGTGTATGTTAATGCCATTTCATATCCTCTTTTTATAGTCGTTTAGGAAGTCTTAGGGTACGCGTCTAATGCTGTAAACCACTCTTCTAGCTTTTCTCTCCTTGAATCGTCATCTTCTGGTATGTCTATTGGCCTTCCGCGTGCGTCGATTATGATGCCTACAGCACCTCCATGGACGTTTGCTGTTCGACTTGCCACTAGCTTGGGTAGCAGACCTTTTTCCATTATTTGAAAGCCTTGCTCAGGTTTTATTTCTGCTATAGCAATCTCTCCCTCTTTTAATGGAATTTTTTTAATTGTACCATAAGCAGCTTCTTCCGTTATTTTCTCTCCATCGGGCATAGTTAGTGTTACTGTACCGATTCTCCGTCCGTACTCATGATCTTTGAGTTGACCTTTAAAGGCGATGCAGGTTCCCAGTCGAACTAGACAATCCTTCTCGAATATCTCTACCGCCGATTCTCTGTGTACTGAAGAAAGAACACCGAGATGCGGCATCATGAAGACGCTGTCTTGGAATAGGCTAGTTACGCCTTCTACCCCGAATCCGTCGATTAGAATAAGGGCTGACTGGGCTTTTCTCGGGGCGTGAGATATCAAGCCGCCCGTGCCGCCGAGCCAGTCAACATTCAACAGGTCTATATATGATTCTTTCTTTTCGTAGTCTCTGGAGTCATCTAATCTAAGAGTACCAAAATTCTCTAAATCGCCAACGAGGGGTTTAGTTATAGACTTGTGTTGTTGAAAAGCCATCCTCAAAGCTTCCCTAGCTGCCCCGTGCTCTATCAGAAGCTGATCCAACGTCTGTGGAATGGTTGTCGGACGGATCATCTTATTTCGAAGTATGTCAAGTACTTCGTCTTCGCTAATCTGCAAGGGAATCCAGCGCATGATTCGCTTCAATCCAGCCTCTTTCAGAATGTTACAGATGCTGTAGCTCATACCGTAGTTAGCGCTAACACTTCTTACGAATTTTCCATTGTAGATCGAGTAGATATTTGTCGTTGCACCACCAAGGCCAACGCCTATGAGATTCGCTTTGTTGACTTCAGCAAAGGCTTTAAACATTGTGCCCTCGCCCATGGGTGTAGGCATTATTGGAACAGGAGTCCACTTCATGAGTTTGTCATAGCCAGGCGCGTGAGACATCACGTGCTCCATGAATTGTTCTTGAATCGCGTTTCTAGCTGGAGCTAGGTTTTCGATCTGGGGTTCCGGCCGAATGTTATCGACGAATTTCAGAGAATACTTAGTTCCCAGAATCTCATCAACTTTTGCTCTTGCAACCCTGTTACCCGCGTATACTATGGGAAGAGAATACATGTTGCCAAGTCGATGTTTAGGATCTCCAGACCTGAGAATTTCTGCTATCTGAACCACGTGATCAAAGTTCCCGCCATCCGTACCACCGGAAAAGAGAATCATGTCAGGTCTAAGGAAGCGCATCTTCTCTATCCTTTCCCACGTTTCATGGCCATCATTGATTGCGAGAACGTCTATGACTATAGCACCTGCGCCTAAAGCGGTACGTTCTGCACTTTCAGCTGTAATGTTTCTCACAACACCCGTCACAAGCATCTGCAAACCACCACCAGCACTGCTTGTGGTAACGTAGAGATCAACACCCTCGTTGTCGCCCTCTCTAGGACTTATTATACCATCTGACGAGAGAAGCTTGTGGCCAGTTAATTCTTCTACCTCCCTCACGGCATTACGCAAGCCCTGAGTCACATCTTCGAAGGGAGCTTCAACAGTGGTGGGAGCTTCTCCAGCCGCTATAAACCTATACTCATTCCCAACTCTTCTGAAGAAACGCGCTTTACTAGTCGTGCTACCACAGTCAGTTACTAAAATAACATCTATACTCTGCAAATCGATCTTCGAATCTTGACCATTACCCGAACTCTTGTCATCCATAGTCTGAATCTTCATCCCTTCAAGTTTAATGTGGCTAATGATGGAATAACAATGTAGAAAATAAAGGTAACTTTACTTGAGCTTCTCAATAAACATCTAAACATTAACAAAAGTCTCTCTTCTGGAATAATCGCCGTTCAAGCTCTAATAGCAATGAATAATTCAATACTTTCAAGGATAGTCAAAGAAAGTGTACTTTGCCAAAGTGCTTAAGAACTCTAATGTATCCCGCTTTGGTTGATTAAGAAATCTCGTGCGCTTGTATTCTCTTATTCTGACTACAGGTATGGCATTATCAAAATGAACCGTGCGCTGTTTGTTATTACAGGAGTCCTCTACATCATAGTTGCAATTCTACTGACTTCAGTTTCTCGATCTGAAGTAGGCGCGGTTAAGACTAGTTCCAAGTCTAAGGGTTAGCATAACTATCTTACGTGCGCTCCATCTAAAACAAACCTCAAGCCACACCCTAAAGAAACAGCATACCGAGGTTAAGGAAGCTCTTTTTTTCTTCAAAGGTTTTTTATTGTCTCGTTAGTTTTAGCGAGCGCAATCGATCTCAATTCTTTTTTTAAAAGACGTTGACGTTCTAAGAAAGCTATTATAAACTAGCCTGATTAAGCATCTTCCGTAACCAATAGAAGGAATAGTAATGTCCCCTGAGATAGGAGTGAATAGACCACACCTCTCTATATTAGCTCTCATTTGTTTCATAATCTCCTTCTTAATAGCTAGAACATTCACAACGCTAAATCCAACTACCTGGTTAATTACTGGTGGCCTTCACATTCATCATTTCTGGTATGGCTTAGTATTGCTCGTAATTGGCGGTTGGTTAGCTATTAGCTATAGTAGTCAAAGAGTCGACCAATTGGCCGCGATTCTTTTCGGGCTTGGAGGAGGAATATTAGGAGATGAGGTTGGGCTTCTACTCACGTTCGGAGACTATTGGTCGGAACTGACTTATTCATTTATAGTGGTACTGTTGATTTTTACTTCAATCCTAATTTTATTAACTCAATATTCAAATATTATCCTTAAAGAATTTGATGAACACTTACGCCATGATATTGCCCTCTATTTTGGAGTTTTTCTCTCTGCAATTTCCATAGTATTCATCCTGGATTCTACAAATATTATTACGGCCAATATCTTGAGCTTGACAATAGTGATGGGCTGTTTCCTAATCTTTGCCTATTTCACTCAAAGATACAGGCACAAGCGTCCCCGTCAGTGAGCACGCGCCAAAATAAGGTTTCAAAAATAAGCCTAATTCAATCCCCGTTTTCCATGAAAGCTTTTCTGAAAAGGTTTCTTTGGTGCAGAGGGTGGGACTTGAACCGCTTGCACCCTTTTCTGAAAAGCGTGCACGTAAAACTTGAGATGGATTATTTGATTGATTTATATTTTCCATTTTAATTCACTTACTATAATTGTAAGAAAAATTATTATTTAAAGCTTACTGTGACTGTAAGTATGAGGACGATGTTTATTGAGAAATTATATTTTTACCCAAATTGAGAAAAAACTTATTGAAGATTATCTCGATACTGGGATTAGAGTTCAGGATTTCTATGTTTTGCTGAATCGCATTAAGGCAAACCATTCAAGATTGAAAGAAGACATGTTACTATTAGACAGAATCCTCCAAGAAGCGTGCCAATCATTTAAGTCTTAGTTTGATTATTTTCAGATGGTTTATACTTGGCAAAATTGTCTATCATTTTCTTAATAGTAGGACTACCATCTAACAGTCCTCTAATATGCTCTAGAGGTTTTTCATAGATAACCCAAAACTTCAATTCTCTATTTGTCATATAATCAACTTGATTCTGTATCATTTGCTTTGTTTCCTCTTCTACCAAATTCTTCATATTTCC
>JAUPKU010000004.1 GCA_030837285.1 Thermoproteota archaeon
ATCAACGGCGAGGTGCCCATGATATCGAATCTGAGTGAAGATATTTTTAACTACATAAAAAACCGCGACTGTGTAAAGGTATCATCTTTTAATAAAGAAGCCTTCGTTGAATTAATAGAATGAGAATCGAAAAGTTATTAGGATGGTCTTCATCAGACAAACATGTTCTTATGAACTTAACGATTCTTCAGTTATGAGATGCTGAAATAGGCCTCTTTTAGAAAATAATTTTGAGTGGATGTAAGCTTGTATCTCTCACAAAAAGATGAGAAAGTACTCAAAGGTGAGGATGGACCTGTACTAGCTAAGGCCATGAGACTAATGGTGACTCTCGGAGAGCTGGGAGGTGCGGAGAAGCTTGTACCGATCAAGCGTTCGCAGGTTGCGGGTGTATCCTATAAAACTTCTGGAGATCCCACTCTTGAGCTTCTGGAAGGTCTAGTGAAGGATAAAGTAGTAGCCAAAACCAAAGCAACACTAAACCCTGCTGGCATGGACTTGGAGCGATGGATGGAGATGGGCGTCTCGCCAGCTTTCGCTGAAAAACAACTACGTATATGCAAGACCTACGAGCGATTGGGTGTACTGCCCTCTTGCACATGCACGCCTTACCTGTCTGGAAATAAGCCCTGCTTTCGAGAAATTGTAGGGTTCTCCGAATCATCAGCCATATCATATGTGAATTCTGTTCTAGGCGCTAGGACGAACAGACATGGCGGTTTGGACGCTCTATCAGCAGCACTAGTGGGTCGGGTTCCACTTATGGGCTATCTACTTGACGAGAATAGAAGAGGGACCCTCCTTGTCAAAGCGGGCTTTAAGCCTGAGAGTGAATCAGACTATGCTGCATTGGGATACTATGTTGGTAAATCCACAAAGACAGATGATGTCCCCGTTTACAGCGGTCTGAGAAAAGGCTCTCATGACGAGCTTAAACTCTTGGCAGCTGCTTCAGCAGCTTCAGGGTCTATCGCCCTCTTCCACATGGTGGGATTAACCCCCGAAGCCAAGACTGAAGCTGAAGCCTTTGGAGGGAAAAGACCTTCGTCATCCCTCGAGGTCACCATGAAAGAGATTCAGTCAGTCTACAGGGAGCTCTCATCAGATGAGAAGCCTGACTTGATTGCTATAGGATGCCCCCATTGTTCCTTAAGTGAAGTAGGCCGAATTGCGAAGATGCTTGCAGGAAAGAGGATTAGTAATAGAAAGAAGTTCTGGGTCTTCACGTCGCCAGGGGTATTCGCAGAGGCAGAGAAGAGAGGCTACATAGGAATGATTCAATCTTCAGGGGCCGACGTTTTCAAGCATACCTGTATGGTTGTAGCTCCGATAGAAGAGATTGGCTTCCACAGCATCTACACCAACTCGGCGAAAGCGGCCTTCTATACGCCTCGTATGACAAAGAGCAAGTGTCAGGCAGGTCTGCACTCTCTAAAAGAGTGCGTCAGAGAGGGCGCCAGCGACTAGCACAGTACAGCTCGAAATAATCCCTTCCTTTATTTTTCGCTGAGAGTCAACAGAAATATTCGTTCAATAGCTTGCAGTATGAGCTTCTATTTAAAAAAAGGTAAAAGAAGTAAAAAAAGAAAATTGAGGATGTTGCTTTTTGTTCTTACCACTTCAAGTCTGGATCTTCGACGACTCCTCGTCCCATAACCTTCTCGAGAAGTAGCCGCTGCTCAATGCTTGCTGCCCACTTGCGAACTTGAACAACTGCATCTGGGTTTACACTCATGGAGTCTATTCCACTCTCAACCAGATAGCGTATGAATTCTGGACCGTAGACGCTTGGAGCTTGTCCGCAGATGCTCACAGTCTTTCCATCCTTATGGGCAGTCTCGATTAAGTGTTTGATTGCTCTCCTAACTGCCAAGTTTCTCTCATCGAAGATGTTGCCTACTGTGGCGTTGTCTCTGTCGCAGCCGAGTATGAGCATGGTCAAGTCGTTGGAGCCGATGCTGTAGCCGTCGACTAGCTTGTTGAATTTGTCAGCTAGGATTATGTTGCTGGGGATCTCAGCCATCAACCATATTTTGAAGTCCGGTCCGCGTTTGAGTCCTTCTTCTTCGATTATCTTTATGACTCTCTCTGCTTCATCAACTGTCCTCACGAATGGAAGCATAACCCAAAGGTTCTTCAGTCCGTATTCTTCACGTACCTTCTTGATCGCTCTGACTTCCAGTCTGAATGCTTCCGTGTATTTGGAATCATAGTATCTTGATGCTCCTCTCCAACCTAGGAGTGCTGAAGGCTCTACTGGCTCGTATTCTTCTCCGCCCTTTAAGTCTCTGTATTCGCTGCTCTTGAAGTCGCTGAACCTCAGAACCACAGGTCTGGGATTCATGGCTTGACAGACTTTTCTTATACCTTCGGCTAAGCCGTCAATGACAGTCTCAGGCTGCCCGATTTTTATCAGGTAGAGTGGATGCTGTCCGATAGATGCAGCCCAGATGAATTCTTCTCTCATCAAGCCTACACCATCGCATGGCAGCTTTGCAGTCTTTTCCGCCAGCTCTGGTTCACCAAGGTTAACGTATATTTTCGTTCCAGTTACAGGATAAGACTCGGCAACAGCAGTGATAGCCATTGTGGGGGCCTCTTCCTTCTTCACAGCTTCTTCGAGGATGCCTTGATATACAATGCCGTTAACAGCGTCAATAGTCACGTCTTCACCATTAGGTATAACATCAGTCGCAGCTTTTCCTTTACTCGCTGTTCCGACTATACACGGGATTCCCAGTTCTCTAGAAACTATTGCTGCGTGGCAGGTGGTGCCTCCGCTATTTGTGACAATAGCCTTTGCCTTTCTCATGGCTGGAACCCAGTCAGGTGCAGTCATCTCTGTTACTAGGATCTCGTCTTGCTTGAACTCGTTTATGCCTTCTACAGACATTATGACGTGGGCTTTTCCAGCAGCCATCCCTGGAGATGCTGATAATCCCTTAACTAATACTATCCGTTCTGTAGTTGTAATCTCTTTAGGTCTCTCCGTCGTCGGTTTTCCTTTCAAAGCCCAGACAGTCTCAGGTCTTGCTTGTAGAATCCAGAGTTTACCTGTTCGCTCGTCAAGTCCCCACTCGATGTCCATAGGTCTTCCATAATGCTTCTCAATGGCTATGCCATACTTGGCTAATTCTACTATTTGACTATCTGTAATTATCTGTTTGTCTTGAAGTTCCTTGGGGACAGGGGCTTGGGCAGTGCCTCCATCAGGTTTGCGGATTAATTGAATTGTTTTGATCGAAATATTCTTGCTAACAATATTTAGGTCGCTTTTGCTCACCAGATATTCGTCTGGAGTGATCGTACCTTGGACAATAAATTCACCAAGTCCGTATCCAGCTTCTATTAGTACGACATTTTGATCTCCATTTGAAACGTTTAGTGTAAACATTACGCCAGAGGACTCGCTGAAGACCATGATTTGGACTGCTGCAGATAAGGCGATTGCCAAGTGATCAAAACCCTTCTGAACCCTATAAAATATCGCTCTGTCAGTGAACAGGCTTGAGTAGCATTCCTTTACCTTTTCCGCTACCATGTCGCCTCCTATAATGTTCAAATAAGACTCCTGTTGGCCAGCAAAACTGGCATCAGGTAGATCCTCGGCGGTTGCTGATGATCTGATTGCTACATACGGATCAGGCTGTCCGTATCGCTTTCCAAGTTCAACATATGCCTGTTTTATCTCCTCGTCAAGATCCTTTGGCAACTCTGCTTTCATAATGGTTTCCCTTACAGCTTTACCAACCTTCTGCAGTGTCTTAGTGTCATTTGGATCCTTAAGCTCTTTTAGGATCTCAGCTAGCTTCACGTCTAGCTTCGCTTTCGTTATGAAATGTCTATACGCAGCAGCTGTTGTCGCAAATCCATAAGGCACGGGTACCTTCGTCTTTGATGTCATCTCTCCTAAACTGGATGATTTTCCTCCAACTAGTGCACCTTCATCTTTACCAAGTTCATCGAACCATAAAACGAATTTCTCTGCTTTAGATGCCATCTTCGTTCTCTCCATTTAAAGTAGTTCAATCTCGATTTTTGGTATTGACTACTCAACTAAGTATAAAGGTTTTATGCTGATTTCTTGCAAGTCGTGATAATCGAATTCGGAAACATCTTTCTTCTTTTACTTTCTTCTCTATCATTTCCTCTTTCATCAACTACGAATCCAATGTTCAGCATGGATAAGCAATTTCATCTTTGTATTTTACTATGTTCTTGTATTGACTCGAAACGTCTCAATATTAAAAAAGCCCCTTCCTTACGTAATAGTATCTAACATAAAATGAATTGTTCTTGAAAAAAATATGAACTGAAGTATATTTCAAGGATTCTATTGTGATGGGATATTTAGTTAAGCCTGATTTTATTTTAGGCATCCGGTTCTATATATATGCAATTCCCAATAATATATACAATAGAAAAAACTTATATAAAATCCAAATACTTATTTACCTCCAAAACTGGATAAATAAATCCGAGATGGTAAAATGTCAAATAGAGGCGAAGAAAGCCGTAAGGTCCAAGTTACTGGAAAATCGACTTACATCGTTTCTCTGCCTAAGAAATGGGTGGAAGCGGTTAAGCTTGGGCGAGGAGAACAGATTGAACTAATCGAACAAGATGATTTATCTCTTCTCCTAATGCCAAAGAGCGTTGTAAAAGAGAAAGCAAAAGATGTAGAAATAAAAATCTCTCCAAAAGACAATCCAAACTCAATCATTAGAAGAGTGATTTCCTTTTATCTCATAGGTTACAATCTGATTAGAGTAACCACTAAAGATCGTTTCACCCCAGAACAGAGAGAAAAGCTCAAAGACTTTATACGGAAGAAGCTAGTGGGAGCAGAGATCATAGCTGATTCAAAGAATGAAGTGGCACTTCAAACGCTACTTAACTACTCTGAACTTTCTGTAGAAAACGCCTTGAGAAGAATGAGTGTCATCACCACATCCATGCATAGAGACGCTATGGTTGCTCTTGGTGAAAACGACCATGAACTTGCACAAACAATAATTCAGACAGACGATGAAGTAGACCGATTTAGCTTTTATATTATCCGACTGTTGAAGTACGCTGTTGGAGACAGTCGTATACTAAAAGAGATTGGATTGACGACTACACGAGACTGTCTGGGCTTTAGGCTAATACTAAAGAGTGTTGAGAGAGCAGCAGATCATGCAACTAGTATTGCTAGAAATATTTTAACTATGAAACCTATAGATTCCCGACTCTTCAAGAAAGTTTCCGAGATGAGTGACTTTGCAATATCAATCTTCGACGAGTCGATTAACTCCCTTTTCGCTAAGGATTACAAGTTGGCTGATGAAATATTGATGCGCAAGGAAGGAATAGAAACATATGATGCGGAAATAAGTAAAGACATGGCTCTTGCTGACACTGAGACTCGGTCTACTCTAAGACTTATTAGAGAAAGTATAAGACGATTAAATGAATATGGAAGTGACATAGCAGAAATCGTCTTAAACCTAACTGCTGAAAGCACGAAAATTTGACAAGGCGATAGGTAAAAAGAGGATAGCTAACCGGCATGTCAAATCTTTCGTCTACCAAGAATACCATCGAGAAGATTCTCAGGCCATTAGATAGGCTCAGCGCAAACCCTAATGCTAGAAGAGTCACATACGCCGTTGCCTTAATCTTCTTTGTGTCTATGATTCTTATTCCGCCAATAATTGGTGTTGTCCTCAAATGGAACTTGATAGGCGACACACTCCAAAATCCTATTCTCGTTGCAAGAGCAGAATCAGCTATACTTGCCTCTTTTGCTATAGCCTCAATCGTTTCAATCCTTGACCTAATAGCAGGTCTTCCAACAGCATGGTTCATAGTGCGAAGAAAAGCAAAATGGATAAACGTTGTTGATACCCTAGCGGACATTCCTTTTGTCATTCCGACTGTTGCACTCGGTTTCTCTATCCTAGTCTTCTGGAGTCAGCCTCAAGGGATCTCGGGTCTCCTTCGTATAGAGAGTCTGATATCCCCTGGTCTAGGATTAATAATGCTTCTCCACTTTGCTTTCTCCTATCCAATAATAGTTCGTATTATGGTAGGAGAATTACAATCATATGACCAAGTCTACGAGATTGCAGGGCGAACTTTGGGTGCATCATCCTTAACTGCAGCGAGGACGATTACCCTCCCCATTCTGAAACCAGCTCTAGTTTCAGCCTTTCTGCTTGCTTTTTGTCGCAGTTTATCTGAAACAGGAGCCACGGCAGTTGTTGCTGGAGCATTCGAGAATGGGCCTATCTTTATTCGTAACGCACTCTCTTCAGTTCCTCCACAACAAGGGCCTATGGTATTAGTAAGCCTAGTTCTCATAGTTACCTCATGCGCAATCTTCGCATTTATAAGCATATTAGGTCCGAGGCTACGATTTCCTGTCAAGAAAGTCTGGCCAAATTTCGAGAAACGACTTAGCAACCCAAAATCCACTTTAGGTAGGGATGGATTAGCTTTAATAGTCTTCGCTATATTTGTGGCTATACCTTCCTTATTCGTAGCCCTCCCAGGAATAATCGCGTTTACAGACGGTACAGTTGTGGCTGCTTTCACTGGAGCTGGTGTATGGGGTGTTTATTGGGGAAGTCTTCTTACATCCTATGTCGTCGCCCTTGCAGCAACACTCATGAATCTTCTCGTTGGTTTCCCAATGGCCGTTATCATAACCAGAAGAAAGTTTGGGACACAAGTGACGGCCTTATTAAATGCACTTATAAGCATTCCAATAACTATCCCCTCAGTAGCCTTGGGTGTATCACTGAGCCTTTTTTGGACAGCATTTGGCAATTTACCTGAATTATGGACTCTAATTCTAGTTCACACCACTATAACATATACCTATTTTGTTCAAGCAATGGCTGCTGCTATCGAGAGTGTCCCAGAAGAATTAGAGTCGGTTGCGCGAACGCTAGGCGCACATCCCTTCGAGACATTTAGAAAGATCCTTATCCCCCTTACAAAGTACTCTATATTCTCTGGCGCCATTATGGTTCTGACCAGAAGCGTCGATGAAACCGGTGCGACTACCGCGGTATTGGCCGCAACATCACAAATCAAGACAGCCCCAGTATTATTGGTGAATTGGATCAGGAATCCTGCAAGTGTTGGAGGCCAATCCGTTGTTGGATTAGGAGTTCTTTTTCTTGTTTTAACAACCTTCATTTCCCTTCTTGTCATCAGGCTTGTCCTAAGGAGGGAGCGATAACATGCCTGAGGTTCGCCTTAGCGAAGTTTCTAAAAGTTTTGGTAGAATAGAAGCCATCCATCATTTTGACTTGGAAATCAAGAGTGGAGAGTACATATGTGTACTGGGGCCTACAGGAAGTGGCAAGACAACGCTCTTACGTCTCATAGCAGGTCTAATCTGTCCTGATGATGGTAAGATTACCTTCGATGGAAAACTAGTGAATGACCTTTCGCCAGAGGAGCGGGATATAGCTTATTTTCCTCAGCAGTACGCACTCTTTCCACACCTCAATGTACTTGAGAATGTCGCTTTTGGTCCAAAAACCAGAGGAGTAGCATATGAAGAGGCAAAAACCCAAGCTCTTAAAGTACTAGAGACTGTGAAACTTGACCAGCGCGCTAATGCTTTTCCGCGAGAATTGAGTGGGGGTATGCAGCAACGGGTAGCCTTAGCACGGGCATTAGCATCAGGCGCGAAGCTTCTTCTACTTGATGAACCCCTGGGAGCTTTGGATGCGCGTCTCCGAGTTGAGCTTCGTTATCATATTAAGAGCCTTGTTAAAAGCGCTGGGTTAACGGCAATTCATGTGACGCATGATCAGCGTGAAGCAATGATTGTTGCCGACCGAATAGTGGTTCTGAGGATGGGAAAGGTTGAACAGGTTGGAACACCTTATCACATTTATCAGAGTCCCGCTACACTATTTGTCGCTAATTTCGTCGGGGAGACTAATTTCTTGGAGGGAACTATAAAGAGCGTTAATTCGGTTGGAGCATTGGTGGAATTGCAGGATGGTTTTAGAGTTAAAGTTCAGGAAACGAGTTATTTATCCGGTGAAGAAGTTGTTCTCGCAATTAGGCAAGAACTTACTTCACTTATGCCAGTTGACTATGATGGTGAAAATGCAATTCAAGGTGAAGTTAAGGCTGTCCGTTTCCTTGGAGATTCCATAAGAGTAGAGGTAATACTTGTTAATAACCTACTTATATCCGCTAGAATTCCCATATCTCAAGTAAAAATCTATCCAAAAGTCAAAGACAAAGTCGCAATCTCATTTAAGCCAGCTGACGTGTTTGTTTTTTGCACTACAGCCCGCGGTTTAGCTAAGGAGATAGAGGTGATTTGAGTGACAACGGTTAAAGTAGAGAATTTAACAAAGAAATACGGTGAAATTGTAGCCCTTGACAAAGTCAGTTTCGAAATTAAGGATAAGGAATACCTGGCAATCATTGGTCCAAGCGGTTGCGGAAAGACAACGCTCATCAAATGTATGTCTGGAATACAGAGTCCAACAGGTGGCGACATTTACTTTGATGGAAAACCTGTAAAAGATTTGCCTTTAGAGGAACGCGGAATAGGATACGTTTTTCAAGAGATCGCTCTCTTTCCTCACATGAACGTTTGGGATAACGTAACCTATGGCCCCCGGGTAAAAGGTTGGCCTGGAGACAGAGCTGCTAAAGTAGCCCGAGAGCTTTTTGAATTGATTAGATTGAGTGTTAGAGAACGAGAGTATCCTTCATCTCTAAGCGGGGGGGCTAGGCAAAAGATTGGGATAGCACGGGCATTAGCTTCAGGTTCGGATCTCCTCTTCCTCGATGAACCATTAGGTTCGCTAGACGCGAAGGTAAGGACTGAACTCCGATACGAGATTCAGAACATCATAAGAGACTTAGGACTTACCGCAGTTCACATAACCCATGACCAGGAAGAGGCAATGTCAGTAGCGGATAGGATCGCTGTAATGAAGGCCGGTAGGATCGTGGAAATAGACGAACCCAGTAAACTCTACTCTAACCCCGAAACCCTCTTCGTATCCAACTTCGTGGGTGAAGCAAACTTTCTGGAAGGAATTGTAACAAAAGTCACAGATGATACTTGCCTTGTTGAATCTCAAGGGCTCTCACTATCCTCTACTGAAAAATCAAAAAGAGAAGGAGAGAAAATCGTAGTTGCCATACGACCTGACTTCGTTTCGATGGAGAAAAGGGTCAATAACGGAGAAGGCTTTGCTGGATATATCGAAAACCAAGATTTTGAAGGCAGTACCATACGCTACGAGGTCGTCCTTAAAGATCATAGGCTCTTCACAATTCGACTTCCTCAAATCCTCGGTGGTTTAGCATTCAATATAGGTGATGAGGTGAATCTGAGCGTAAAGCCTGAGCATGTCCTTATCTATCCTTACCCTGAAGTAGGAGTGCAAAAAGAATTAGCTTTAGCGTGATTTCCATTTCAGAGAGGAGGTCAGGCTTTTAAAAAGCTATATCCCATGGATATACTATTATAGATAAAAGAATGCAATACTCCAATTATCAACCCAGGAGTATATTTACAATTTATCAGCATTTTAAGAATGGAGCGTATTCTCAGAAGAATGTGTGGAGGACTGTAACACGGGCGAAGGATTGTACAAAGCAGCCAAAGGCTTGATTAGAGTGAACGTCAGAGTTGAAACTGGCAAAATCAGGGAAGTCGTTATCTCTGGAGATTTCTTTATGTATCCAGAAGATGAACTCTGGGAAATGGAGAAACTCCTTATTGGGAGTAAAGCCGACAGAATTACAATTCTCTCGTCGATCAGACTCTTCTACGACAAAACCAAAGTATTAACTCCTGGAGTAACTCCTGAAGATTTCACTGAAGCCATTATGAGGGGCGTTGAAGGTGCACCACTCGTGCCCTAAGCTTATCCAACTTGTTCTGAACATTGAGGATATGTCCTCTAGCTAACCATGCCTTCCTATACGCCTCCTCGTCCTTCGAATTAAGATCTGTAGTGGCTTGCTTAAGCAGATTTTGTGCTGTGATAAGGGTGGCTCCAACATCAACATCTGTAGAAAGTTTCCAAATTTTCTTCCACTCATCTTCGGATTCTCTTCTCGATAAAGACATTAGAAAGGTTGCATATTCAACATCGGAAGCAGCCTTCCAAACTTTGCCAGTCAGAGTTCTATTGTCCATACTCACAAGAGCCTTAACTGCTTCTTCAAGTTCACGAATAGCACTTGTAAGAATTTCCTTCAGTTCTTCTCTAGCCAATTTTTTGGCTTACTCCTCAATAGCTTCTCTAGAGTTTCCCGAAAAGTTTAAGTCTAGTTTGATTTAAGACTTTTTGTTTATTAATGGAGTATATCGATAATGAGTGATAAGAGCCTCGGTTTACTAATATTTGCTGCCGGACTTGTAGGTGCAATATTGTATCTGTACTGGTTATTCGCTCCTGTTATAGATACAAACAACCTACTATTTTACGCTCCCATAGGAGCTGGAATTCGTTGGGCAATAGTCATCCCAATAGTCATAATCGTCCTTGCCGTCCTTATAATAGGCATGTGGATCGGATGGACTATGGCTGCAACACCCTCCCCAACGATGTTGGAGGAGAAACCTGAAGAGACGATAAGAGAACCAGCTGAGGAGAAATAGGCATAGTCTCAATTATCTCTTGTAATGACTAGTCTTAAAAATCAAGCGGAACGCGATTTCTATTAGGACAGTTTACTATCTCGAAAATCCTAGTCAGATTATTGAAAAGTATTATGACTTTTTAGACTATATAAAAAAGGATCTTAAAGGAGATGTAAGAGAGAATTCGGTATATCCTTATCCATCATTTTCTTTTTCAAAGTAGCGATATTTTGTTCTTATCTGGATAGCCGATTTATATTTCCTGGTTGAATCATTATTTCCTCATTCCATATGTGTGATCTCTAAAGTGAGATTTTTAGCTCTCTTTTGGATATATCATGACAATTTCATGTCCTTTTGGAAAATGTTCTGTCCTGTATCGGCTCTGAATTTTCATAATTCAAGTAGAATATATACATGAATATTAAGGATGAAATTCGTCTGTTCATATTAAAAAGATGTTCTTAGTGCCAACTTCTTTGTTGATAAAAAAGGAAGATGTTTGATTAAAGTCTAGGTATATGGGTAGAGTTGTGGTTCTTGATATATGACAGAGATTGTCGCATCTTTTCCCTTTTCTTCAAAGGCTTTAGCTAAAGCGTCTTCAAAAGTCCTTGTAACGTATGAGAAACCGTATCTTAAAGCATCTTCCTTAGAGTATCTTGTTACTAGGAATGTCCGCTTTACTTCAAGGGACTTTCGAGTCTGCCACATAAGAGACATATCACGTAGATCATATGTACCCAAAGTTAGCCTCCATCCCATCTCCTCGGAGTTAAGTTTCATCATATTTGGCGGAAATGCCTGATGTATTCCCTGTCTGGAGTATCCTTGATTTGCATCGACTACGTGAATAGCTATTCCATCGCCTTTAGAGGCCATATCTGGCGTGAGCGCAGCATACATGAATGATCCTTGTAGGTACGATCCTTTGTCTCCACTGAGGTAGACTGCTATATCGCTCTTTTTCTTAATCCTGGTTCCCCAGATCTGCTGGGCTTTCTTAACTCCTTCTCGATACTCTTTTATGACATCTCCAGCACTGATATCGACGAGTTCCCTTCCAATAGGGTTAGTTATAGCATCTATCTTCAAGTCTATGTTTGCTAGAATCGCTGATTCTTCAATGTCCTTTCTGACCATATTTCTAGGGTCCGGTGGGCCTATCTCCCATTCTCTAAAATCTTTGCACATGACTCGTCGATGCATAGCCCCGATTGAAGCTCTTCCACAGATTCCCGGGTTAATAATTTTGCCTCCGCCGCAATGGCCTGCAGAATGGTGTGGTTTTAATTCACCTATACCTATTTTGACATCGGCTTCTGCGAAGTTCTTGTTAATCCAGATAGGTGTTCCCTGGTTTGTGGTGCCCATATAAGACAGGTTTTCCCTCTTATCACAGTCGTGCAATACTATTCTATGTTTTCCATAGAGCGGTCCCCAGAGCTTTGGTATAACTGGATTCTTTAATTGCTGTTCCTCGGTTTGATGCGTTCCGGGAGCGTTTATGAGACATATGTTCTCGTCCTTGACCCCTGCCTTCTTAAGGACTTCTACTACTACAGGTGCTAGTATCCAGGTGTAAGG
>JAUPKU010000174.1 GCA_030837285.1 Thermoproteota archaeon
AACTTCTAATTCTTCATCTCGTATAAGCATGCGAAAAGCTTCAAGAAGCTCATAATCCGTGTTTGGTTGAACTTGAAGAAAATAATCCGCCATCTCCGCTGTATGAGTCTTCCGAATATCTATTACAACCATCTTTCGACTCTTTCTAAAGAGCTTATAAGGAACAGGCACCAACTCTTGTGAGGATACTTCTTTCGCATGTTTCAGTTTTGAAATTCTAGATTTTCTCTTTTCCGCTTGAAGGATGTTCGTTCGTTTCACATAGCCACTCCAGTCACTTGTTTGGAACCTCCCTCTTGCGAATGTTGTATATCTTTCTATGTGCCGAGGATGGGCGCTCCAAGGGTCACATCCCCAATAAATAATCAAGTCAGCTCGGTGGCGAAGTTGTCCAAGAGTGCAAGATGATATTCCCACATCATGTATGCTCAAAATAGAGGGTCCGTGACATGTAGTAGTTGTATTATCAATGACACCTCCAACCATCTCGGCTAATTCCAAACCCTTTCTCACAGCCTCGCAGCTCGTGGAACTCCAACCGTAAAGGATCGGATACTTTGCCTTTGAGAGTATCTCAGCACTCTTTCGAATTGCCTTTTCCAACGTAGCTTCAACTAATTTCCCATTCTTCCTTATCAGTGGCATTTTAATACGATTGTTCCGGTAATCCAAAAGTTTCGCAGCGCCGATTGCACAAGCATTCTTCGCTTTTAAAATTTGGTTGTTTTTCACAATAACTTCGATATCATCGCATAGGCATCCGCAGACGGGGCAGGTCACTCCTTTCACAATGGGCACTCTTGTCACTTCCTATAGTATTTCGTGAGTAAATCAGGTAGACTCAAAACTTTTTCCGAAGAAGCCTCGACCTCAACAGGTATACCCTTTAGAGATGGCATACCTGTTCCATTAGTATTCTGATTTACTACAAGATTTGACCATGGGCCATAGGGGACATATATTATCCTCCGATGAGGTGCTCTCAACGATTCTACAGCTCTAAGAACTACAGATCCAAATTCAGTAGTGAGTTTAACATTCTGGTTCTCTCTGATGCCCAACTCTTTCATATCTTCGGGATCCATTTCACAGATTGAAACGCTTTGAAAATATTCTTCTGATAATTTACCATTTTCCTTTGCTACACCTTGGTATATTGTTCTTCCCGTCTCAAGTAGAAATCGATTTGGAGGTAGTTTCATCGGCTCAGTCTCTCTTCTTTCAATCAAACTTTTCAGTTTATCTTCGAGGTTTCTCCACTAACATCCTTTTCTCTCCTAGAACTCCCTCGTTGAAATGTGGTCGGCGTAGTACGCTGTCTTCTCCCTTCTCCATTTCTCTTGCTTCGTCAGCCATCTTGGCAGCTGCTCTCATCATCTCATGAGCGCTAGCAACTATTGAAGTGTATCTTTGCCACTCCTTAATTCTAAAGCATGCCTCAGAATTCAATTCAGCAACATGCCGCGCTATTTCGAAGGCTGCCATCGCCTTTACGCATGCATAAGGATTCTTGAAACCACTTGCATCAATAGCTTTATCCTTATCAATGATTATTCTAGGCAGCTCAGGATTCTCTTTTTTCTTTAAGTACAGTATTGTAGAATCCAAAGCCTCTGAAATAACTCGTAGAGCTCCAGATATTGCTAAAACTTTTATCACATCAGTATTATAGAGCGACATTTCAATATTGTCAAGAAACTCTCTTCTCGCACCAATCATGGAGTCAGCCATCACTATAATGTAGCCAAAACCTCCCTCTTCCAAGTCTTTAATTATCTTCTGTGTAGGTCCATCTGAGATTACAATCGTGGGAATCCCAGTTCTAGCTAAGGTTCTCCTTGCATCTGCAAGACCTGAAGTCTGCTGCGCTGGTCCTATTAAGATAATGATGTCTGGTTTGTGCTCAAGAATTGATGTTGTAGCTTCTTTGCATTCTTTAGCTCCCAATTTTGCTCCTGTTCCTGAAACGTGAACGTCAATATCCAGCCGCTCAGCTCTCTCATCCAATAGGAATTCGATGAGAGGAGAAGATCCAATACAACCTACTTTCAATATACCAACTTTTACTATCTGAGGCATCTTTACTCCTCTTAGAAATTGGGATAATTGTGAATTACGCTTTACATATATATTAAAGGATTAAGATTCTCGCCAACATTAACATCGAAGAAAAAAGAGTTCGAGAACCTATTTACTTAAAGAAAAAAGGAAGTGAAGGCTTGCCGTATTCAGGCATGAGGTGATATCATTACTTTCATGCCACCTTTCTTCTCGACAAGCTCAAAGCCTTCTTTAACTCTATCTAGAGGCAGACGATGTGAAATGATTGGTTCTAGTTTTATGAGTTTTGAGCTCATGAGTTTAAGGGATCTTGGAAAAACGCCGTAATTGAAGTTAGAAGATCCGGTCAACTTGACCTCATTGTAGTGGAAGAAGTTCGGATCTATTTCGATTTTCGTTTCAGGCCATGTTCCACCAAAGAAGATAACAGTTGAATTCTTTCCTGCAGCACTCAAACCTTGAGTCTCCGCGATTCTGTTACCAACAGATACCACAACAACATCAGCTCCTCTTCCTCCAGTAAGGTCTTTCACCATTTTAGTGAAATCACCTGTAGAAGAGTTGATAACTTCGTCTGCGCCCATCTCTTTGGCTTTGGCTAATCTTTCATCTATAATGTCGCTCATGATGATTCTACCGCCTTTGAGCTTGGCAATCTGCATGTTAAGGAGTCCCATAGGTCCAGCGCCGACTATGAGGACATCATCACCTAATTTTATGTTGCAATTATCGATTCCATTCATAACACAAGAAACCGGCTCGGCAAAGGCAGCTTCCTCCCAGGAAACATTGTCGGGAATTTGATATAATGCCTTGTCCGTAGCTACACCATATTGAGCGTCTCCACCAGATATGACTCTGCCAGCTCCAAAGAGGTTAGTGCATAGATGATCTGCTCCATTAGTACAGTAGTAGCAGTTTCCACAGGGAATCTTATTGTTGATAGCAACTCTATCACCAACTTTTACGCGAGTTATATTCTTGCCTACTTCTATAACTTCTCCGACCCACTCATGTCCGATTCGTCTCGGACCAGAAGTTGTGCTAGCTCTGGAGCCAATGTAAGTTCTAAGATCTGTTGGGCATACGCCACAGGCCATTATTTTGATCAAGGCAAAATCGTCAGTCATTTGGGGAATGTCAACAACTTCTACTCTGAGATCACGTGGTCCGTATAAAAGGGCAGCTTTCATTTTTCCTTCCAATTAAATAATTTTCCTCCTTTTCTCTTTCAAAATCGTGTTTGGGGGTTACCGATATCGACTACCTTTTCTTCTATTTAATAATTTCTTCAACCTGTTTCGGGAATCAAAAACTTATCTCTTTAGAGTTTATCTTCAAATAAATTATTATTATGGTTTATCCTTTTTTCCACGTTCTCTCTTTGAACTTGAAAGTTTTAGAAGTAGGTTTAAAGCAGATGGGAATTCTTCAACAGGTTTTACTTCTAAAATTCCATTATCTTGAGCGTTTCTAAAGACTTCTAGTCCTTTGTTAGTCCTCAAGATCGTAAATGTCCATCCATCAAGACCAACGCCACCTAAAGATATGTCTGCCAACTCTGCCGAAAAATCATTACATAACTCACATCTAGGTGAAGAATAAGCCTTCAATTCTTTGAGAGGGATTCCAATAATCTCTCTATTCATCTTCTGGATTAACAGTCTCCCCTTAATATTCATCTTTAAAATTTCTCTCAGGTCAATTCTCAAGTCCCGTTGGATCTTATTGACTATTAATCCCTCATACGAGAAGCATTCAGAACAGAAAAGCCCCAACGTAAATGAAATTGTATTTGAATACTTCTTTAAAGGGGACATTTGAATTCTACGGAGTGCCAAGATTTGACAGGGAGTTCCAATAAAGGCTATTTTTTGCAGTCTCTTTGAGATAGCCTCTCCATAAGCAATGAGATTTGGCGAATAGGTATATCTTGTTCCAGAATACATCATTATTTCTTTTCTTTTTGTAGCAAGTAATGGCTTAGGCAACCAAGGGTGTTCAGGGTCAATTCCTGAAATTACCGAACAATCTGTATCTCCTAAATCCAATGAGGAGACTAGGAGTGAAGTAGCAACTCCTCCATCTTGGCACTTCTCAAGTATTTCTTTATTCGTTGTTCTTGCAACGTATATTTCCTTATTTATGCCAAAGGTTTCTTCAGATTTCCTTTTACGGTTAAAAATAAATTCTTCAATTTCTCCAATTTGAATGTTGAATCGAGGACATACACTTGCACATATACCGCAATTTTTACATTCTCCTATAAGTACAGGTTTCTCTTCTCTGAATCCTAAGACACCTTTAAAAGGACAAACTATAGAGCACGCACTACATCCCAAACAGGCGTTAGAAGAAATGACTTTCGCAAGTAGAGTGTCAAAGCCAGTTTTCTCCTTCAAAGCCTTCTTCTCCGCTAGATCATTTGAGCTTAAGAATCCTAAAGATTTCGTCTAACCTAATGTAATTATCCACTTCCTTCTTTGCCAGATCTATCTTCCTAGAGTCACGCGGATTTATCCTGCCACTGAGAGTTGATATGTTTCTTATCGTTGAGTATGTATCTAATGGTACTAGAATAACTGGTATTCCTACTTCTTCAGCCCTGGCTAAAACTCTTACATCAGGATAGATGTTACCTGTAAGAATGAGCACTGAAGTATCTGTCTGAAGGGCAGCAAGCTGGATGTCAACTCTATCTCCTCCTGTAATTACGGCTTTTCTAATAGATCTTCTGAAATATTTCAAGGCAGATTCTTGAGTCATTGCGCCTATAAGGAAATCTTCTATAAGATTCTCTAGTTTATCCTCTCCAGTTAGAACTTGACAATCAACATTTTCGCAGATTTCTCTTACAGTAAGGGATCTCAGTTCTATATTATCTGGTATAATCCCCAGTATGTTGACACCGCTTCTCTTCATAATGGTACTTGCAATTCCTTTTACTCTTTCTATCATAGTTTTGGGAACGGAATTCAAGATCACGCCAGCGAACGCAGCACCTCTGGCATCTGTTGTAGTTTTTCTCCATATCACTCTATCAATAGATGAATCGTCCTCTATTATTGAGACTAAAATAAGATTGGATTTGAATCGTTTAGCAAGAGTGTTCGTGTCAGCCCCAATGGAAGCACCTATGCCAAGGACTCGTGGTCCTTCTATAATCATTAAATCCTTGTTTATTGAAGCTTTTTCGTAAGACTGGTTTATCCTTTTTTCATAGATGCTTGGATCGACTTTTACAATTTCTTCCAAGTATCTTGGTCCAAATACTATGGGTGAAATTATGTTAAGTGGTAGATTTAGATTCAAAGCTTCATTCATTAGTTGAGCGTCTTCATCAATCCTTTCTCCTCTTTGAATTGTTTCCCATCCTATAGGTTTGAAATATCCGACTTTGAATCCTTCGTCTTTTAGTCTTAATGCTAGACCAAGACATAATGCGCTCTTCCCGCAGTAGCCTCCTGTAGAATAAAGGTATAAACTTGGTATTTCAGTCATCTTTCATCACAAATCATGCTTTTATTGTAATTTTTACATCCAAGGCTAAGGAGCCTTTTTCTCTTTCATATACGAATAAAGGATTAATATCCATCTCATTTATCTCCTCAAAGTCTGATGTCAATTGTGAAACTCTTAGAATAGTTTCTATTATAGAGTCTATATCCGAACTTTTCTCACCCCTTATACCTCTAAGTAATGTGTAAGCCTTAGTCTCTTCCACCATTTCTTTAGCTTCTTCTTTTGAGAGAGGCGCTAGCCTGAAGGAAATGTCTTTTAGAAAGTTTACGTAAATTCCACCAAGTCCAAACATTATTAATGGTCCAAAGGTGATATCTCTATTCATTCCTATGATTAATTCTCTACCAGGGGGTGCCATTTTCTCTACATTTACTCCTAAGATTGTTTCATTGGGATAGAACACATGTGTTCTTCCAATAATCTCATAAAAAGAACTTCTGACATCATTAGGAGAATTTACATTAAGCTTTACCCCTCCGACATCGGTCTTATGAAGTATATGAGAAGATTCGATTTTGAGGGCAACTGGATATCCCATCTTTTCAGCGCTTGAAACCGCTCCATCTGCTGTAGTAGCTAACTCTATTAGGGGTGAATTAATACCGTAAGCTCTTGCAACCTCTATGGCTTCAGCTCCTGTAAGATTGACTCTGTCTTCGCTTCTGACTTTTTCGAATATCGATTGAACTTTATTGGGATCTACTTCAAATTTGTAGAAATTAGTTGTTCGTGGCTTCTTTTTGTATTCACTATACTTGAAGAGCGCTGAAAGTGAATGAATAGCTCTTTCAGGGAACTCATAGTTTGATATCTTAGCCTCTTCGAGAGCTTTTACTGCTTCCTCAACATTTTTCCCGCCCATAAAAGAAGTCACTATAGGCTTAGTATAACATCTTTCTCTAACTTCAACAATTGCTTTTACTGTTTCATATGGTTCAGTCATCGCCTGCGGGGTTAAAATCACTAAAGCACCGTGAATGTCTGGGTCTGTTAAGACCGTATCCAAAGCGAAATGGTATCTATCTGCCGTAGCATCTCCCAGAATATCAACAGGATCAAAAAATCCTGCGGCTGGTGGCAATTTTCCCCTTAGCTTTTGAACAGTCTCAGCGGATATAGGTGCCACCCTTAAGCCATATTTACCACAGGAATCAGCAGCAAGTATTCCCGGTCCTCCAGCATTTGTTATAATTGCTATGTTTGGTCCCTCTAGAATTGGTTGATAGGAGAATGCTTCGGCTAAGTCAAATAGTTCTTCAGTAGTCTCAACGCGTATTACCCCTGCTTTTTGAAAGGCGATGTTAAATGCTAAATCGCTGCCTGCCATTGCACCAGTATGAGATGATGCCGCTCTAGTACCTGCTTCTGTTACTCCGGATTTCAAAATAATGACGGGTTTCTTCTGTGTAGCTTCTTGAACTATATCCATGAATTTCTTTCCGTCTTTAACTCCTTCAATGTAGAGAAGAATAACCTTTGTGATTTCATCTTTAGTCAACGCCAAGACCAGATCAGTTTCATCTATATCCGCTTTGTTTCCTAAGCTTATGAACTTACTAAAGCCTATTCTTTCTCCGAGTGCCCAATCAAGAACAGCAGTTCCCAGAGCACCACTTTGTGAGATAAAGGCAACATTCCCTCTTAAAGGGGTAAGTGGTGCAAAAGAAGCATTCAAAGGCGTGAATGTATCGATAATTCCTAAGCAATTAGGTCCGAGAATTCGGATATTATTCTTAAGACAAATACTCATAACCTCATTCTCAATTTTCATGCCTTCAGAACCTGTTTCTTTAAAACCAGCTGAGATTATTACAAGTGCTTTGACACCTTTCTTTCCAGCCTCTTCGGCAATCTGTGGCACAATAGGCGCAGGTACAGCAACTATACCAAGGTCGATTGACTCGGGACACTGAATTAGAGTGGGATAACAAGTGATCCCTATAATCTCGTTAGCTTTAGGGTTAATCGGGTAGACATGTCCCTTATAACCGCTGGCTAAAACATTCTTAAGAATCTCATGCCCCACCTTTCCAGGCTCTCTTGAAGCACCTATAACCGCAATGGATGACGGTTTAAAAAAGGCCTCCAGCATGAGATAGCAACCTCAATAGAATTTTCTAAAGGTTCTTAAGAGCAATCCCCTTTTATCTCTTTCCTATCAGATCTTAGTAAGAAAGGCTGATATGCATGAAATTAGGGTTGCTAACGAGAAATAAAGAGGCATGGTGCTCAAAGCAACTAATTAAGTCAATAATGAAAAGGGAAGTGCAACCTGTTTGCTTTCAATTTCCTGATTTGACGGCTCGTGTATCCTGCAAGCCAGAGATTTCAATGAATAATTGTCAAAATCTACTGGATGAATTAGATGCGATTTTAGTTAGGCCCATTGGTCGAGGTTCACTTGATGAGATCATCTTTAGATTAGACCTACTCCATAGAATGGAAAGACTCGGGCTCCCTATTGTAAACTCTCCATCTGCCATAGAGAAGGCTGTAGATAAGTATCATGCATTAGCGTTTCTAGAAGAAGGCGGTATACCAATTCCTAAGACGATAGTCACGGAGAATGCTATGACCGCCCTTAAAGCTTTCTACGAACTTGGATCCGACGTGGTTGTGAAACCTATTTTTGGCTCTAGAGGTATAGGCATTACCCGAGTTACAGACGCTGAAGTAGCCAGCAGGATTTTCAGAACGCTATCATTCTTCCATAATATAATCTATCTCCAAGAATTCATCCCTCATGGAACTAGAGATATTAGGATTCTTGTAGTTGGAGAGAGAGCCATTGCAGCAATGTATAGGGTTGCTCTCGCTTGGAAGACCAATATTAGCCAAGGTGCGAATCCTGTCCCTTTTACCCCTGAAGGCGAACTGAAGAAACTCGCGGTAAGAGCCTCAAAGATAATTGGCTGTGAAGTAGCAGGAGTTGACGTAATGGAAGGAAAGAATGGTTTCGTTATAAACGAAATTAACAGCCAACCAGGTTTTAAAGGTCTTCAGCTTTCTACTGGAATAGACGTGTCTGGCGCCATTATTGATTATGTCTTAAAAAAGGTTGCATGTCGGTGATTCATCTGACAAATAAGGACATAGAGGAGAAGAAAAACATAGAAAAAGTAGAAACTCTATTTTTAAATATTAATACACATAGAACAGAAGAGAAACAAGACCTTATTGCAGTAGAGCAGCCCATTCATATTCTTCTCAACAGGGAACATTATGCTACTATCCTCTGCACACCCACTGACATAAATGAGTTAGTAATCGGAAATATTACTTCGGAGGGATTAATCGATTCTATTGATGATATTAAAGAGATCAAAGCCAAAGAGAACAACGAGTATCATATTACATTAACTGGTGAGATGGACCTTCAGAAGCGATTAAACTTTTCTCCTTCATTCAAGCGACTTATTCTATCTGCCTGCGGGTCATCTGAAAATTGGCTCTTTTCCAAGCTTATTGACAGAATAAACATTCCGAAAGTAGAAGTCGAATACGAATTCAAAGCACAAACTATCCTTGAAGCTTCAAAACAGCTAAACACTATGGCAATAATTTATAGGCAGACAGGCGGAGTCCACGCAGCTGCTTTACATCGACGAGAAGGAACGCTCATTTCTTTTTTTGAGGACACTGGAAGACACAATGCTATTGACAAGGTTATCGGTCAAGCAATTATTAAGAAGTGGGATTTCAAAGAGACTTTTCTTGTTTCTACCGGAAGATTGAGTGGAGATATGGTCATCAAAGCTGCAAGAGTTAGAATCCCTATAATTGCCTCAATTTCATCTGTTTTGAATTCAGGAGTTGACGTGGCGAATAAGACTGGAGTTACTCTCATTGGGTTTATTCGTGGACAGAGAATGAATATTTATACAAATTCCGGACGAGTAATCATTTAGAATTAAACAAGCGAGCTAAAATATTTACTAATGTTTCCTAAATTAAAAAAAGCATAGGAAGAAAAAATGTAAGGTATTAATTATACATCTTGAGTTTGTTTAAAAAATGTTTTATTTTTCTGATATGTCCATAGATTGTTTATTGTTCCTTAGAGATATTTCGTAAGCAATGATTCTAAATGTTTCTTTGGCATAGCTCCCACTAACCTATCCACTTCGATACCATTTTTAAAAATTAGAAGAGTGGGGATGTTCATTATACCAAATTGCATAGCTGTTCTCTGATTTTCGTCTACGTTTAGTTTTCCAAACACGATTTTACCAGAATAGTCTTTAGCTAAGTCATCAATGATCGGAGCTACCATACGACAAGGACCACACCATGCTGCCCAGCAGTCCACCACAATAGTAGGATATTGATTCAAAAACTCTTTTAAATTATTATCAGAAACTTTTACGGGAGCATCGGGATAATTTGAAGCAATACTCGGCTGCTTATTTTCTTTTACTATTTCCTTCATCTTCTTTAGTCTAATCCTCTTCAACTCATCTTCTTCAGATGTGGAAATAGTCTCTGAATTTTCAATTCTATTTTCATTTGGCATTTCATTTTTCCTCCTTTTAAGTTGGGAACAATATTTCTCTCACTAATTTCATTTCAAATTTAATCATTTTTTATCTGGCATTTGCCGTTAATGTTTCCATTTCCGTAATTTGCTCAAAGAGCACTGCTTTTATAATATCTGATGCCTCAATGATTTTCGGGTTCTTGACACTATAGTAAATATTTGTACCATCTTTCCTCGTGAGCACGACGCCTTTTTGCCTTAAAATGGCTAGATGTTGCGAAATTGTTGCTTGCCGAACAGATGTCAGTGCAGCAAGTTCTCCGACAGATTTCTCGCTATTCCGAAGCAAATTTAAGACTTCAAGTCGAGTGGGATCTGCTAAAGTTTTGCATAGTTCAGCGTGAAGTCGATAGATTTTCTTGGCTATTTTGGCTTCAATCATTGTTCTTCAATAATATTCGAATATTCGAATATATTTAAGCATTTACTTTTCAACCTGAGAATTAGAGAGAAGATAATTAGTTCCAAAGATGATCTAACAATAACTCGTGCTTGGACTATTTACTAAGAACATTCTTAGTTTTTTCAATTCGCATCTTCATAACAAGCCTTCATACAAATTCCACAAACCTCTTGTCTTAGTTTCAATGTCTTGTTTTCTGCATACACTGTTGTCTATAATTTCTTAATTCGTCTTTTTTCTGAAGAATTCGGCAGACATCAAGACATGCCTTACAGTCACCACATAGATTTTCTATCTTCAAGTTTTCTTCAAGGTTTATAGGGGTAATGAAGGAAGCGAGCCTTAATGCTGAACCATTTTGTTTAGTGACAATTAGCTCATTTTTCACTCTAGCTCCTATTCCAGCATACTCTGCGACGACTCTATGCGAAAGTCTAGCTGACCGATAGTATTCTTCTACACAAAGTGGATTCGGATCTAAATCAAATGTGGCTTGAAATGGAACGCCTTCGATAATAGAGTTAAGTCTTATACAAATATTGTTTAGGACACTGTTTATGAGATTGTATTCATCTACGTAGAAGTTCCATTTTTCATAATCAATCTCACCATTTTTAAAACGTTTATTGATTTCATGGCATCTTCTGTATGAAAAACAGCTATTGAAATGAATGAACCATTGTCTAAAATGAGTTAATGTTATCGTTACACATCTCGCTTATTTCTTCTTGTTTGTATTGGTATTAGACTATTGTAGATATCTGAAAAACTTCCTATACCCGCGGTGCCTTTAAAACCTGTTTTAAGAATCTCATTTTTTATCCATTGTCTAACAGATTCTGCATCCATGACATTTCCTTCAATAGAGTTTTTACACTCCGGTATTCATACACAAAGGTTATATGAATTAGAAATATTCCTAAACACAAAACACTTTTTCAGCATACACAACAAAGATTTTAAGTAGAAAATCAAATCTAATTTATACCCGAAGTTAAGAGGATAGGAGATTAGAAACTCTTTTCAATAGTTTAGGTGTTAAAAGAAGAATCTTCAAATGTTTTTATATTTTCTCTCTTGAGAGGCGATATAATAATGAATGATTTTAATGGTAACGTCCAAATAATAGGTATCAAGCGAATTCCGATGATTAAGGTTGATGATGACCTTGGAAACATAATTAAGGAATCGGCTGAGAAACAGAGTACTCCAGTCTCGGATGGAGATATAATCGTTGTTACACAAAAAATAGTTTCGAAGGCTGAGGGGAGAATCATTAGATTAAAAGATGTGCAACCTTCTACTTTTGCAAAGAGTGTTTCAAAGATTACGGGAAAGGAGCCTGAATTAATTGAGCTTATACTTGGCGAATCACGATCTATCGTAAGGCTTATTGGACCTCATTTAATAACAGAAACGAAACACGGTTGGGTTTGTGCTAACGCTGGAATAGACAAGTCAAATGTTTCAGGTGGGGATTCAGTCACACTTCTACCTGTCAATCCAGACCATTCAGCAGATAGAATCAGGAAGCGAATAGAAAGCCTTACGGGAAAAAAGGTTGCAGTGATTGTAACTGATACTTTTGGCAGACCCCTTCGTGAAGGGCACGTAGATGTAGCAATTGGTGTTTCGGGAATAGACCCGATTTTGGACATGCGTGGGGAAAAGGATATCTTTGGTTTTGTTTTGAAAGTTAAAGAAACTGCAATAGCCGATGAGTTGGCATCAGCCGCTGAATTAGTCATAGGTAATGCAAAAGAGCAGATTCCAGTAGCGATTATAAGAGGTTATAAATACCCTTTCAGCGATACTGCAAGAGCAAGAAAACTAATCAGACCAAAGGCGAAAGACTTATTCATATAGAAGAAGCCAAAACTCCTTGAAGAATTCAGCAGTAATCCTTTCTGGCGGAGCTTCAAAACGCTTTGGAATTGATAAAGGTATTGTCAAGTTACTCAACAAACCTTTGATAATGCATGTTAACGATAGTATTGCACCTCTAGTGGATGAAATAATCATAGTCCTACACTCAAAAGTCCAATTGATTAAATACCAAGAAATTGCAAAATCCTCAAGATTAATAGTAGATGAATGCGAGTTACACGCCCCTATTGGTGGTGCTCTTACAGGCTTTAAACATGCACATGGAGAATACTCAATTCTCCTTAGTTGTGATACTCCACTAATTTCTCGCAAAATAGTTTCCCGCCTCTTAGATCTGGCTCCTGACAATGATGCGGTAGTACCACAATGGCCCAACAAGTATATAGAACCTCTCCAGGCGGTCTATAAAACACAAACTACATTCAATGCGGCAGTAGAAGCGATCAAGAAGAGAAAACTGAAATTGTCAAATATGATAGAAGAACTTCATAAAGTCATTTTTATCTCCACAAAAACTCTTGAAATTCTTGATCCAAATCTTGATACTTTCTTTAATGTAAATACACCCCTTGAACTCGAGATGGTAGAGACGATTATGAAATCACAGAAATCCCTATACTAAGTGAATGCTCCTTCAATTTTAAAGAAGCAAATTCATATAATACATTCACCAATTCTTTTTCTCAAATGTCAAGACAAATGCCAATAGAGACCCGAAATGTAGCAATGGCAGCCATATTTATGGCACTCTCAGTAGTTTTATCTCCATTAACCTTTACAATAGGACCAGTAAATCCATTTCCCTTCCAACACTTAATCAACTCAATTGCAGGAGTCCTTCTAGGGCCTTGGTATGCAATTACTATGGCTACTATCGTGGCTGCAATAAGATTTTCATTAGGAATAGGAACACTTTTTGCCTTTCCCATAGGAATTCCAGGGGGGCTCGTAGTTGGCCTTTTCCACAGATATCTTATTAAAAATGACTATGCAGCATTGACAGAGCCTATTGGGACTGGACTTATTGGGTCCTTACTAAGCGCCTTTCTTGTTGGACCACTTGCTGTCCAAGCAAGAATGGTAGAAAATTTCGATAGTCTAGACCTGTATGTCCTCTATTTCCTAGCTAGCAGTGTTCCAGGAAGCATTTTGGGCTTTTTAGTTTTGAAAGCTATTAGAAGAATTAGAATTATCACACCCGAAGAGCGATGAACAATCTGTAATACATCTTTTACTAAATTAAACTTACATAAATTTTAAAAAACTTTTATTGTATATCTATTGAATTCCGATTTCTTTTTTAAGATTAGGTTAAAATCCAGAACGATAAGTAAAATATCAATTGATTTGACGAATAGTAATGCATTTCTTTCTGTTGTATTTATTTTCAAGTTAATTTATTTATCTATTCACTAAGAACTAAATGAAGTATAATGAATGTCTTTTAACTTGACTTTTGATGGAGAATATAGAAATGAAGTTAAGTATGTCTGATTTGGAAAGGTACAATCGGCAGATGCTAATGCCGAATTGGGGTGAAGAAGGACAACTAAAACTTAAATCAGCCAAGATAGTTGTTGCTGGAGCAGGCGGTCTAGGGTGTCCCGTTTCACTCTATCTTGCAGCAGCAGGTATAGGTCGATTGACAGTCATTGATAGAGAAAAATACGAATTGAGTAATCTAAACCGTCAGGTCCTAGGATGGCCAAAGGATCTTGGAAAATCAAAAGCCGAGTCTAGTGTTGAAAAACTAAGGGCATTCAACCCTAACATCGACTTGAATGCCTTAGTGGTAAATCTAACAGAAAATAATGTACATGATTTAATCCATGGCTCCAATGTTGTCATAGATGCGTTGGATAATTGGAAGACCCGCTTCATCTTAAACGAAGCATGTGTTAAGGAGAAGATTCCTCTAATTCACGCAGGAATTTATGGCTTAAGTGGGCAAATAACAACTATCTATCCAGGTAAAGGACCTTGCTTAAGATGTATAATACCTGAAACACCTCCAGAGGTGAAACGGTTTCCAGTTTTAGGCGCGACGCCGGGTTTCTTTGCAATGTTGCAAGTAATGGAAGCTATGAAACTCATAATTGGAATTGGTGAATCGCTAATTGGAAGATTACTCCTCTTCAATGGAGAAGATATGAATTTCAATTCTATTGAAATTAACCGGAATCCTAACTGCACTGTATGCAAAGACGCATGAACTAATTAGCTAGCACTCCGAATAGTTATGAAGAGAGTTCAATTTCTGTAAGTACATTTAGTTGATTTTTTATATTACTAAATTCAAAGTGAACTATTACCATATTCCACATTACAATCTCATATCCCCTCTCAAAATCGTAGAAAAGGAAAAAAGCAGAAAGATAGAGTATGCACTTCGGATAAGAGTTATAAACTCATTACTATTGTTTACGTTATTCGGTAGTTTAAAATGTTGAAGATAGCGCCTTCTCTTCTTGCAGCTGATTTTAGTAAGCTTGCTGAAGAGGTAAAAAAAGTTGAAGATGCAGGTGCCGATCTACTACACATTGACGTCATGGATGGACACTTCGTTCCAAATCTAAGTATGGGCCCAATGATAATTGAAAGTCTTAGGAATAAGACAAAACTTCCATTTGATGTTCATTTAATGGTTGAAGAGCCTGCCCGTTTTGTCAAACCTTATGCAGATGCCGGAGCAGATATAATTTCTGTTCACATTGAATGTTTTTGCGGTCTATATAGAACAATAAAATCAATTAAAGAATTAGGAAAAAAAGCTGGAATAGTACTAAATCCGCCTACACCGATATCCTCCATTGAATATCTCCTGAACGATCTTGACATGATCTTAATTATGAGCGTAGACCCAGGATTCGGAGGACAATCTTTCATACCATATGTCCTACCTAAGATATCTGAAGCAAGAAAAATTATTGATGAACATAAGTTGAAAATAGATTTGTCTGTCGATGGTGGAGTAAACGAGAAGTCAGCACCCTTAATTGTAGAGGCAGGTGCTAACGTCTTAGTTATGGGCTCAGCTTTATTCCGGGAAAAGGATGTTAAAAGTCTCATTCAAAAATATAAGAACCTTAGTTTAGACATTAGAAACCAAAAATAGTGTTATCGGCCTCTTTAACAAAGGCCGTACACAAAATCCTTTTTGTTTTACATTTTCGAGAATAGTTCGGTATAGGCTGGTACTATGTCAGCTGTGAAACTCTTTATTCCTTCAACTGTCTTGGGATGTCTTATCATCTCATTCAGTACATTGAAGGGTATTGTGGCTACATGTGATCCAGCTTCAGCAACGTCCATTACTTGTCTAGCATTTCTAATACTTGCAGCAAGCACTTCAGTCTTGTAACCATAATTCTTGTAGATAGTGACTATTTTCTTAACCAATTCCACTCCGCCATAGACTCCGCTATCATGGGCTGCTGCAGAGCCTTTCGCTGAATCAACATAGAGTTGTGCTATGGTGCCTTTCTCCTTAAGATTAACTTCTCGCATTAGAATTTGCTTCATTAGATCTGAATCGTAGTAGTCATCTCGTCCAAAGTCAACACCTGATTTCATGCCTAGATTCACACGAACATAATCATCAAGCCTTCCTGCGAACGGGCTTATGTATGCTGCCCCTGCCTTTGCTGCTAAAAGGGCTTGAGTGGGCGAAAAGCATAGGGTACAATTTACTGGTATCCCTGCATCTGCAAGTTGTTTAACCGTTCTTAATCCCTCATATTCATCTCCGCCCTTTTCAATGCAAGTGTTTATTGGGATTTTTATTGCAACTTTTCCATAAGAACTGAATTTATTATATAGAAATTCAGCTTGCTTTACCATTTCTTTTTCTTTTACACCAATTACTTCTAAACTCACTGGCCCAGGAACAACTTTGATTATTTCTGGTATATAGTCTTCAAGGGTTATTTTTCCCCCTCTTTTATCTACAGCTCTCTTAATGAGCGAGGGGTTTGTTGTTGCTCCGTCTACTATTCCCCAGCAACAAGCTGTCTTAATTTCTTCAAGATCGGCAGTGTCTATGAAAATCTTCATTCTTGATACACCTCAAGACTACTTGTTTGAAATCATTTTAAAAGCTTTACTATTATAAAATTTTACTAATTATGAATATCTCTGATTTATCATCAGATCTTTTTTGGAATGTAATCTGCAAAGAGTAACGATATTGAAGAAGACATGACTAACGAGAATATGTTTTTTACAGTAATTTGTAATATACTTTTCGAATTCCTTTAAATAGGGCTTTCATATTTAAATCAATTATACTATGTTTGATTGATTAATTATAACATTTTCTTAACTAATATTACATATACTTTCTAAATTACATCTAGCATTATCTCGTTATCCATATGTGTATAGCATTATCATCAAAAAATAAGAAAAAAATATTTCAATTTTTTAAATATTAATGTTACATATCTCATTGACTTTAAGTAGAAAAATCCTTATGATTAAAAATTTTAGTTATTCTGTGAATTCTTTTAAAGATTATTTCGTTAATGTATAGACTGCATATGATCCCAAAAAAGAGACTGGATTCATCAACAGTAATGAAAAATCGGAATGTTTCCTTATTCAAATATTGTGATCAGAGTATAATCAGTTTTTTTAATAGGACTCCTACGCCTAAGACTTCACAAGATGTTGTTTATCCCCATTTTTATGAGTTGAAATGGGCTTGGGGTTGTCCATATGATTGCACTTGGTGTTATCTCAAAGGTACGTTTAGATATCACCTTGAGGAAGGAAGAGTGAAGCCACACTTCAAAGATAGAGCCAAGATCGCCCATCATGTAAAATCTTTTTTAGAGGGAATGAACGAGCCAACAATTCTTAATATGGGAGTTAGCTGACAACTTCATGGTTGAAGGGTCGTCTGATCCTTTTAGCGAGTTGATTATGCCATTTGTTAAAGGAACTAAACATAAAATACTGTTCTTAACTAAAGGGACAAAGGTCAAACAATTTCTTGAGAATCCTAAGTGGATCAAAAATGCTATCTTAAGTTGGACATTAAATGGGGTTCCAATGGCAGATCGGTGGGAGAGGATAGCACCTACTGTCAACGAAAGAATTGAGGCAGCAAAAAAAGTTGCCGAATCAGGTTTCACGGTTAGAATACGGTTGGACCCAATAGTTCCAATACCAAATATCATAAATGCTTATCTCGACCTCATTAAATCAATCTTCAGAAGCTTTAGGCCTGAGAGAATAACTCTAGGAGTCTCAGAGGGTTATCATCAACAGTTAACAATGTTAAAGATAGAAGTTGGCTTGTATATCTATCAAAAAGAAGTGGAAAAGAGACTTGAGGAATTGAGTTCTGACCTGAAATGGCCTGAATTCGAGCTAGGTACAATAGTAATTCCTATGGGAAGAGGTGGAGCTGGTCAAGCCAGAGAAATCTATTTGCGGTCTAAAATAGAAAGTAAAGACAATTACAAAGCCATTTTACATGAAAATAATGTACAAATTGACTTTCCAAATCGTGGATTTTACAAGGAATTATTCTTATTGCTTTTAAGCATTATATTAGAACAACCCATAATGTCAAGAAAGTTCTTTTATGATTCTATAATAACCAAATATCTTGACGTGATAGAAGGAAAAATAACCGATGAAGAACTACTCTATAAGACAAAAGAAGTGGTTCAAGAATCATTGAAATTTATGTTGGAAATGCTTGAAAAAGCTAAATCATCGAAGGAGACTCAGTAATTAACGAGTATACCTTTTCCCTGTAAAGATTTACTAATTATTCGTATATCCTTTGTACCTTAGGGTATACACATTTTTCCTGTTGAGTATACCTTTACTCTAGCCAATTTTGTCCCTTGATCGGAGGTAAATCTTTCCTGCATTCAACTCAGTTAAGCAAATCCAACCAAATCCTTCTGAAAAATTTTTATTTCAACTCAAAAAGTCGTATTCTGTGTTGGTTGGTTGGCTGGAATTTTAGCCGGAAGTGTGGCTTCATTTATTGAGCACTTCGAGTTCAAACCAATTGATGATAATATAATATTACTGTACCATTAACTTCATTTTTGATCCTGATTCTGGCTAGACTCTACGCTCCCTGGCTTTTGTAACAGCTTATTGTTAGAGTATGCATTGATTTGCTCTTTCCCTATGTTTGATCAAAGATTAGGA